>NZ_JACJON010000057.1 GCF_014695585.1 Microcoleus sp. FACHB-831
ACCTACAACATCGTTGCAGCACACGGCTACTTCGGTCGCTTGATATTCCAATACGCTTCGTTCAACAACAGCCGTTCCTTGCACTTCTTCTTGGGTGCATGGCCAGTAATCGGGATTTGGTTCACCGCGCTGGGTATCAGCACGATGGCTTTCAACCTCAACGGCTTTAACTTCAACCAGTCGGTTATCGACAGCACCGGTCGCGTTATCAATACTTGGGCTGACGTAATCAACCGCGCTAACTTGGGTATGGAAGTAATGCACGAGCGCAACGCTCACAACTTCCCTCTCGACTTGGCGGCGGGTGAGGCTGCTCCTGTTGCTCTTCAAGCTCCAGCTATCAATGGCTAAGAATTAGAATCTAGTTAAATAAAAAGCGCTCCCTGATATGGGGGCGCTTTTTGTTTTGGGTTAAACTCTGGGATCGTTGGTGCGTCAGAGTTATCAAAGTGCCAGGGAAATTATAAAACGTCGCTAGGGGTACGCTTCCCTGGGTTACAAAGTTTCAATACTTGGGAACACTGAGTATAGATCTCATCAGCTAGTTGTTCTCAAGTTATAGATGAATGATATCCATCGATACTACGAAATCCTTGGTGTTGAACCCGGTGCATCACAGGCAGAGGTTAAGCAAGCGTATCGAACTCTGGCTAAGACGTGGCATCCAGATTGTTTTCCTGACGATCCTCTGATGAAACAGAAGGCAGAGGAGGAAATTAAAAAAATTAATGACGCTTACCAACAGGTAAAGTCATATCAATTTACCGATGGGATCGATTCTCCAAATCCAACTTCTCAAACAAGGGTTTATTCAGATTCAGCCAATGCTGAAACCCACTACAACCAAGGAATGGAGAATGTCCAAAGCCTAAAATATGAGGAAGCCATTGAGGAATTTAGTAAGGCCATTCGTATCGATCCCAAGTATATTGAGGCATACGAACAGCGGGGGCTTGCCTGCGCGAAACTTGGATATGAGTATAGAGCCGCTTCGGATCTAGGGAACGCTTCACGACTTAAGCGGACAGAGAGAAAGACAGCAACCCAAGCACCACCGCCGCCACCAAAAGAGCGATCGCAGCCGAAACCACAAACAAAACCTGTATCGGAGCCAAAGCCGCCAACATCAGCATCGACAGAGGAACCCTCACCCTGGAAATGTGTAAGCACCCTGAGAGAGCATTCAGACGTAGTTGCTGCTGTTGCCATCAGCCGGGATGGAAGGACTCTTGCCAGTGGCAGCTTTGACAAGACTATCAAGCTGTGGAATTTAGGTACAGGAAGGTTAATCCACACCCTGAATGGGCATTCCGACCGGGTTCTTTGCGTCGCCATCAGCCACAATGGAATGACTCTTGCTAGTGGCAGCTTTGATAAGACTATCAAACTGTGGAATTTGGGTACAGGCAAGTTAATCCGCACCCTTGGCAGTCTCTTTTCTGGACATTCAGACAAAGTTTATTCTGTCGCCTTCAGCCCAGATCGGCTGACGCTGGCTAGTGGTAGCGCTGACAAAACCATCAAGCTGTGGCAGATAGACACTGGGAAGGAACTCTGCACCCTCACGGGAAATTTAGCCTCAGTTGTGTCTATCGCCATCAGTAGGGATGGCAAGACTCTTGCTAGCGGCGGGTTGGAAGAGCCTATCAGGATTTGGCAGATGAGTAGCAGCAAATTAATTCGGCGGATTTCAGGGAATTCTAGCTATGTTGTATCTCTCGGCATTAGCCCGGATGGTCAGACGTTAGCCACTGGCAGCGTCGATCGTAGAATTAGGCTGTGGGATATGAATACGGGCAAAGGTTTCGACATCCTCAGAGGGCATTCAGGCGAGGTTGATGCGATCGCCTTCAGTCCGGATGGCAAAATTCTTGCTAGTGGTAGTGCTGACAAAACCATCAAGCTATGGCAAATGGACGGTGGTAAGGAAATCTGTACCCTCAAGGGGCATTCCGACAGGGTTTGTTCCCTTGCCTTTACCCCGGATGGGAAAACTCTAGTTAGTGGTAGTTTTGATAAGACCGTTAAAATTTGGCGGTGCGATTGAGGTTTTGATAGCTATCCAATCAGCAAGCTACAGCCAAAGGATCGCTCTCCTTTGAAGCGGGGAAAACTTACCATAGAGTAAGTCCGCATCGCTTTCCCCTATGAGCTATTGCCTCAATCCCAATTGCCAAAAACCTACCAAAAACCTACCTCAAACTAGGTTTTGCCAAAGTTGCGGCACAAAGCTACTGCTGAAAGACCGTTACCGCGCGATCGCTCTAATTGGACAAGGTGGATTTGGCAGAACCTTCTTAGCAATCGATGAGGACAAACCCTCAAAACCGCGATGCGTCATCAAACAGTTTTTCCCCCAATATCAAGATACTAATAGCGCCTGGAAAGCTATAGAGTTATTTGAACAAGAAGCCCTGCGGTTAGATGAGTTGGGCAAACATCCGCAGATCCCCGAACTTTTCGCCCATTGTCAGCAAGACGATCGCCTTTACATCGTCCAGGAATTCATCGAAGGACAAAACTTAGCGGCTGAGTTAGTAGAAAAAGGCGCTTTTTCTGAAACTAGCATCAAAAGCCTGCTGAATGACTTATTACCGATGCTGCAATTCGTCCATAGCAGGCAGGTAATTCATCGGGATATTAAGCCAGAAAATATCATCCGTCGTTCATCTGATGGAAAATTAGTATTGGTAGATTTTGGTGCAGCCAAATATGCTACAGCAACAGCCCTAAGTAAGACAGGAACCAAGATTGGCAGCGCGGGTTATGCTTCTCCCGAACAAAGCTTTGGTAAGGCGGTATTTGCCAGCGATCTCTACAGCTTGGGCGTAACTTGCATTCATTTGCTTACGCAAATCCAGCCTTTTGATTTGTATGACGCCAACGAAAGTGCATTTGTGTGGCGACAGTATCTAGTTAACAATCCAGTGAGCGATCGCCTGGGGCGCATTTTGGATAAAATGACTCACAACGTCGTCAAGCGTCGCTATCAGTCAGCAGAGGAAGCGATCTCCGCTTTACTAAAGTTAGAAACCCCGCAAACACCATCTAATCCTAAACCAACCTCGAAAAATGCTTCCGCAAATTCAATTCATCAAAATCAAAACCTGTCCCAACTGCGGAATACTATAAAAACTATCTCAACAAAGGTATCAACAAAAGTATTGGAAGAAATTGCCTTAGATTGGACTTGGTTTAGCCTTCACTATGAAGACTGTATAGAACTATATGCGCCCCGTACAACGGTCGCCGACTATATAGCTGCACATCCAACATGGTTTCATCGCTGCGCTTATCCCATGAAAGCGTCACCCATCGGTAATAACGGCTACGATTTACTGATCGGACGATATGGGGCCTTTAAATATGAAATAGAGGTGAGAATTGGCTTAGAAATGCTACCACCAGACGAGCAAGGAATTTATCAGATTAGTAGCGTTCCTTTGCCAAATTATACGGCTCCAGGCTATCAAGTGGATTTTCAAGGGAGTTTTGAGTTAAAGGAAGTTCCTATCGATCCTACGACTCTGGAGTTTGAGACAAAGCCTGGAACGGGTAAGGCGCAGCTAACCTCGGTGATGACTAGATGGGAGTGGCGGTTAAACCAACAAGTGGGGGTTCAGTTTCCCAAGTTTATTCGCGCTATGCCTCAGTCTGTCGTTCGCAGCACGGGCGATCGCTTGTTACTCCAAATTGCCCGAGAAGTCTCGCGTCGTTTAGCTAACAAAGTGCAGGCTGATTTCCACAACACTTTAGACATACCTTTTCCTAAGAAATCTCACAAAAAATAGGTTATGCGTTAGCGCGTTGGTGTAGCATACGTTAGGCATTTGCCCTCTAGCTCGGTTTTTTGTACCGCGATCGCGCTTTCTTGATGATATTTTGGCTCCAAAGCGCTGCGATCGCACCATAACAGCTAAAATCAAGCTTAGTCTATTTTTTTATCCACAGGGTTTAATTGTCTGATGAAAAGCGATGCTTTATTAGACGAGTTACTCGACTCGCCTAAACTTGTTTTGTACTTCAACGAACTCCAAAATATTCTTCAAAGAGAAAGCGAACGACGCAAAGAATTTTATGCCACTTTCATTGATAACGAAAAAGTTGAATTTATTAATGGAAAAATTGTCTTTTACTCTCCTGTAAGCATAGGATACAACAAAGATAATTTATTATTGCTCCGCCTCATCAGCGTATTTGTAGATAAGTATGACTTAGGCTATGTAGCTCATGGAAAGATTATTATTTCTCTGACTCGCAATGACTATGAGCCAGATATTTGCTTTTTTAGTAAATCTAAATCATCACAATTTAGTCCTGGGCAAACTCAGTTTTCTGCCCCCGATCTTATTGTCGAGACTTTAACAGACAGCACAGAAAAGCGAACTAAGGAAATTAAAATAGCTGATTACGCCGCTCATAAAGTAACGGAATACTGGTTAATTAACCCTGAAGAACAGGCGATTGAACAATATATTTTACAGGGCGATCGCTATCAATTAAAAACTAAATCAACTTCGGGAAATTTGCAGAGCGTAGCAATTACTAACTTAGAATTTCCCGTTCGAGCCATTTTTGATATTGCTGAAAACTTGAACTCGCTACAAAGTATATTGCTATCTTCATCCGATTAAAGTAGTCGCTGGGGCAAAAAGTAACCTATAAATCTTAACGTGCTAGGTAGCCTCCATCAATTGCAAGTGCCTGTCCGGTAATAAATGAAGCTCCATCAGAACAAAGATAGACAACAGCAGCAGCGACCTCTTCAGGAGTTCCAAGTCTACCAATTGGATGCGCTGCATTCATTTGCTGACGAAACTCAGAATTTGCACCCGGTTCGCCTACTAAACGATCCATAAAAGGAGTTTGTATCCCTCCCGGACATACGGCATTAACTCTTATTCCTTGCTGTGCATATTCGAGCGCAACTGATTTAGTAAATCCTACAACTGCGTGCTTGCTAGCACAATAAAGGGCAACACCTGCGCCGCCCGCAAGTCCACCCACAGAAGCATTATTCACAATAGAGCCAGAACCTTGCTTGAGCATTGCCAAAATCTCATATTTCATGCTCAAGAACACGCTCCTGAAGTTTGTATCCATAATCAGGGCGTAGTCGGCGCTGGTTTTATCAGCTGTTAGTCCCGGTGTTTAATCTATTCCCGCATTATTAAATGCACAATCAAGGCGACCGTACATTTCATTTGTTTTATCAATTAATGCCTTAACACTATTTTCATCGGTGACATCAGTTTGGATAAAGTAGGCATCACCCCCGGAAGCTTTGATGGTAGAAACGACTTCTTTGCCTTCCTTCTGTCGTCGCCCAGCAATAATAACTTTGGCTCCAGCAGTAGCAAAGGCGATCGCTGTAGCTCTTCCAATGCCAGAAGTTCCACCTGTGACTAGAGCAACTTTGTTTTCCAAGCTCGATGTCATGCTTCGTCTCTAATTGAAATAATATTCAAAAATCTACTACGTCTAATACCAATAAAAAATTTCTGTAACAGATGTTTTGGTAACAAAAAATAGGGTGGGCAGTGCCCACCCTACAAAACTATTCAGCAGCGCTCGGAGTGCGTAAAACTTCTTCAGGAGATTGGGCTTGAAGAGGTCGAGGCGTTGAGGTTTGCAGACTTTCGGCGTTGACAGCCGTCCATTCGGTATGGAAGAACCCAGCCTTGTCGGTGCGCTCGTATGTATGGGCACCGAAGTAGTCGCGTTGAGCTTGAGTGAGGTTTTGTGGCAAGCGATCGCGTCGATAACTATCAAAGTAATCCAAGGACGCGCTAAATGCCGGAACTGGAATTCCTAGCTTCGCCGACTGCGCCAACACTTCGCGCCAAGAGTCCTGCCGATCCAAAATCGTCTGCTTAAACTCAGGAGCTAACAACAGGTTTGGCAACGCTGGATTTTCCTTGAAAGCTGATTTAATTTTATTCAAGAACCCAGCCCGAATAATACAGCCACCTTTCCAAATCCGCGCCGTTTCACTCAGATTTAGATCGTAGGAATAAGCCCGCGACGCCGAACTTAATAGCGCCATACCCTGAGCGTAAGAGCAGATCTTTGAGCAATAGAGAGCATCGCGGATCTGGTTGATAAAGGTTTTGGTGTCTCCCTGATACTTACCGCTAGGGCCAGTTAACACTTCTGATGCAGCCACCCGCTCTTTCTTATAGGAAGACATGATCCGAGCGTTAACCGCCGCCGTCATCGTTGGAATGCACACACCCAATTCTAAGGCACTCTGCACCGTCCAGCGACCCGTGCCTTTCTGACCAGCCGCATCGAGAATTACATCTACTAAGGGCTGATGAGTATCGGTATCGAGGTACTTGAAGATATCCGCCGTAATCTCAATCAAATAGGAATTGAGTTCGTCGGTAGTGTTCCATTCTGCAAAAATTTCGTGCAGCTGCTGGTGGTCAAGTCCCAAAACATTTTTGAGCAAGTCGTATGCTTCGGCAATTAGCTGCATATCGCCATACTCAATGCCGTTGTGTACCATCTTGACGTAGTGACCCGCACCACCAGGGCCAATATACGTCACGCAAGGGCCATCATCCACCTGAGCGGCAATTTTGGTAAAAATTGGCGATAGATACTCGTAAGAGCTTTTTGTGCCTCCTGGCATCAAACTAGGGCCATTTAGCGCCCCTTCTTCACCGCCGCTGACGCCCATACCGATAAATCTGAACCCCTCTGGTTCTAACTCGCGGGTGCGACGAGCGGTATCGTCAAACAGGGAGTTTCCACCATCGATGATGATGTCACCCTCTTCTAAAAATGGTTTTAGCTCGTTAATGACCGCATCCACTGGCGCACCAGCTTTCACCATAATCAGGATTTTGCGAGGGCGCTCTAGAGACGCCACAAAGTCCTTAATGGTATAGGCTGCTACGACATTCTTGCCCCCGGCGCGTGCCGACATGAAGGCGTCGGTTTTTTCTGCTGTGCGGTTGTAGACGGAGATGGGGAAACCATTGCGCTCAACGTTCAGCGCTAAGTTTTCGCCCATGACTGCTAGACCGATCACACCAAATTGTTGTAGTCCCATAAGATTCTTTGCTAACTCTGCAATGCAAGAAGCGTCACTTTTTATTCAGGGTAGCCCGATCCCCTGAGTTGTCACGTAAAGAAGATGTTAAGAGTGTGTTACGCGAGCAATCTCGTCAACTCTAGACAGATGATTTATTTCTGTTTGTATCCAAGTCAACAATCTCCACGCAAATTCAGCATCTACCTATTAGGTAATGCCTGGCGCAAGTAGATACAACCTAAGAGTGAAAAGTTTTTTGCTCCCGCTTAGGTCTAAAGTAGTTAACTAAAACATTGGAGATTTTTGAGCCATTGTTATTTAGGCTACAAAAAATTATTTCTTACAACCACCATAATTAATAACTTGTTCCAGATTTAATTTGCCCCCGCACTGGCCAAAAGTCTTTAAGGGTATGGATTTCCTTTCTTTTAACTTTTGGCTTGTAACTTGCTTAATGGCTGCTATTTGCTAATACCATCATTCTCAATAGCAGTGTAAGCGTCTTGGGGTAACAGTCCCAGCCAAGGATCGGAACTTGGTGTGAGGAAAAGTTGTGCATAAACCCTTTCGTTTAGCGTCTCAATATTGTTTGTGCCTATTCCTCGAATAAACCATTCGTGGATTTGGCTGTGTAGCTGGTACTCGTTGCGAACTGTGTCCAAAGCCATGTAATTTTCAAATTTTTCAATTACAGGTGGCTGTAAATTACTGTTTTTCTGCTGCATCAGCGCTTTGCTGTTGCTGTCTAGACGGGCAGTGACGGCGTGCAGTTGGGCAATCTTAGTCCAGTTTTCCTCATCTCCTGTCGCCTTGGTGAGTGCCTCGCGGTTGTTTCTTACAGCGTTGGTGATGGCTGTAAGAAGGGGATTTTCCACCACCATTTTAGACATTGCTATGGGAGCCGCCTGTTGTGCTGTGGGTGGCTTGTCGGTGGGATTGGGAATTTTCACAAGTTCGGGTGGCGATGATATTCCCAGTTTTGATAAATCTGCCACCCAGTTTGCTTGAATTTCAGCAAGGCGATCGCTATGCCATTTTGTTAAAAAATCCTCTCTTTCTTGCCAGCCGAGCTTGGTATAATCTTTTACAGCTCGCTCTGCTTTAGACAATTCTTTTAAGAATGTTCCAGGGCCATACAATCCCGGCAAAGCATCTATTGGACGACCTTCGGAATCAAGGATGTAGTGAATGCTGTTACCCGTAATCGTGCTTTGCATCTTGCGGCCATCACCGAAGTCGATAGTAACTTTAGGCACGGGGCGCACGGATTGCCAGTGGAGGATGAAGCGATCGCGCAGCACCTGAGAAACTTCAGCATTGGGATAAAGTGCGGTGCGGAAAAATCGACTGTTAGCGCAACTTAAATCTTCATCGAGTCTACCCAACAACCGCAACGAGAGGATGGGTTTGCCGGTCGCCTTGGCTGCTGCCTTGGCTTGTTGTAAATCGGTATACCAGTACAAGCGGGAGGCATAGCAGTCGCGCTGTTGACAGATGGCATCGAGTGCTTGGGATTGGCGTTGTTGTAACTTATCGCCGTATGTGTCTAAAAATATTTTTATGCCCTCTTGCCCTTGGGAACGGAGCATCGCGATCGCCCTTGCAGACTCGGAGACATTTCCAGATACAGCGGCGCGGGCAAGTTGTTGTGAAGATGTTTCAGCATGCACCGAAATATTCCAGCCAAATCCGAGAGTGACAAGCATCGTAGCCGAAATTAAAGCGTGCGATCGCATAAAAGCCTCCCATTTTCTGCCAACTATCTCAACAAGATGTTAACAAACTGCCCAGATTGAGCAGTAAAGTTGTATTTATTCGTCAGACACAATAGAAAACACCAATAAAATATGCTGGTATACCTTCTGGCACTAGCTGTAGCTCTTGGTAGCTTGGCGATTTATTTAGCCGCTTTCTTCTTCCCCGAAATCCATCGAAAGAATGATTTTATCTGGAGTGGAGTGGGAATGTTCTATGCCCTGGTTTTATGGGTGTGTGCCGGACGCATAAGCGGAGGTGTCATGCTCGGTCAAATAGCTAGCGTGGCATTACTCGGTTGGTTAGGCTGGCAAAGCTTGACTTTAAGATATCAACTCACGCCACCAGCGCAACGAACTCCTGTAAGCCAAGAAGTGCTAAAGGAAAAACTGGCAAATTTATCAATTCCTGAAAAATTAGGCGGACTGTTCTCTACCGTCAAAGACAAGGCACAACAGACTCTGACTAGCGTTAAAAAGGACAAAACCAAGGCTGATGCTGCACCGAGTCAAAAGCCTGCGCCCTCCCAAGCGCTTAAAGATGCCATAACTTCGTCAGGTGGTCAGGTCGTACCATCAACCCCGGCGGTGAGCGTGCAAGTAGAAACGCAGACACCGCCGACACAAGCGATCGCTAGCCTAGAGACACAAACCCCGCCAACAGACAATGTAGAAGCATCGCCGACACCAGCGATCGCTAGCCTAGAGACACAAACCCCGCCAGCAGAAACCGACACTCCCGGACTGGTTCCACCCAACCCACCGCCGCCGGAACTGGTAGAAGCAGCCATAGAAGATGCTGAAGCTAAAGGAGTCGAGAGTTCGCCCCCACCTGTTGAAGAACCACCCGAATTCAGCGAAGTACCGCCAACAGCGGAAGCAAATCAGCCGTTAGACAACCCACCGAATCCAACTTAAAATCTACTGAGTCCGAAGGGTGGGAGGGTAATAAATCTTAAATTACTTATGCCCACCTAAACTAACCTGTCGTAAAGATGCGATCGCACTGGCGTCAGGATTTTTGCCAGACAAAGCCGATGTTTTTAGCTACCAAATTTTCACCACTATGAAAATTTGGCTCTAATGTAAGAAAACTGCGCCAAGCCCAGAACAAAAATAAAAACAACTTGCTATTTGAGATGGGCAATTCCGCGCAAATTCTATAATAGTCAAATAAGCACTGCACCCTTCACCCATATTGCACTGTGACAGAATCAGGAAACTACAAAAACACCGTAAATCTCCCCAAGACGCAGTTTGATATGCGAGCCAACGCTCTCAAACGGGAACCGGAAATACAGCAACTTTGGGCAGAGCAACAGATTTATGAACGGCTGTCGCAGAACAATCCGGGTGAAATTTTTATTTTGCACGACGGGCCGCCCTACGCCAATGGTTCTCTGCACATTGGTCACGCCCTGAATAAAATCCTTAAGGACATAATCAATAAATACCAGATGCTCAAAGGGCGCAAAGTTCGTTACGTCCCCGGTTGGGATTGTCACGGCTTGCCAATTGAGCTGAAAGTTTTGCAGGATATGAAGCAAGAGGAGCGGCAAAACCTAACTCCTCTGGAATTGCGCCAAAAAGCCAAAGATTTTGCCCTTAAAGCCATAGACGAGCAGAGAAAAAGCTTCAAACGCTATGGAGTTTGGGGTGATTGGGAGAATCCTTATCTGACAATGACGCCAGAATATGAGGCGGCGCAAATTGGGGTTTTTGGTCAGATGGTTTTAAAAGGGTACATCTATCGCGGACTAAAGCCAGTTCATTGGAGTCCGAGTTCCAAGACGGCGCTAGCTGAAGCTGAGTTAGAGTATCCAGAAGATGCCGAAGGTCGCCCCACTCACGTATCGCACAGTATCTACACAGTATTTGCGATCGCCAGTTTGTCGGAAGCGGTGCGACCCTTGCTGGCTGAATTTGTGCCAAATTTGGGCGTAGCAATCTGGACGACAACGCCTTGGACAATTCCAGCAAACTTAGCCGTCAGCCTGAATCCAGATCTAACTTACGCTGTAGTTGAGGCAACACCGCTTAACCCCGCCTTAGCAAGACCAGAAGAACAAGAAGCGATCGCGTCTGTTGAGTCAGAGGTTGCACAAGAAAACGAAGTTGCTCTTGCCCAAGCACCAAAATACCTAATTGTTGCCCGCGATTTAGTAGAAAAATTGTCGGCAACCCTGGCCACTCATCTAACAGTAAAAGCCACCGTTAAAGGCAGAGATTTAGAAAATTGCACCTATCGTCACCCGCTATATGACCGCGAAAGCCCCATTGTCATCGGCGGCGATTACGTCACGGCTGACTCCGGTACTGGATTGGTTCACACCGCTCCCGGACACGGGGATGATGACTATAAGGTAGGTCAGCGCTACGGCTTACCCTTGCTGTCGCCAGTCGATGAAAATGGCAACTTCACGCAAGAAGCGGGACAGTTTGCTGGGTTGAACGTACTGGGTGATGGCAATCAGGCAGTTATTGATGCGCTGGCTGCTGCTGGATCGTTGCTAAAGGAAGAACCTTACCGCCACTCATACCCCTACGATTGGCGCACGAAAAAGCCCACAATCTATCGCGCAACCGAACAGTGGTTTGCATCAGTTGAGGGATTCCGGGAAGAAGCCTTAAAGGCGATCGCTAGCGTTAAATGGATTCCCTCTCAAGGAGAAAACCGCATCAGCCCAATGGTCGCCCAGCGTTCCGATTGGTGCATATCTCGTCAACGCAGCTGGGGAGTACCGATTCCCGTCTTCTACGATGAAGAAACAAACGAACCGCTGCTGAATGAAGAAACTATCTCCCACGTCCAAGGAATTGTTGCCGAAAAAGGTTCCAATGCTTGGTGGGAATTGTCGGTAGAAGAGTTATTACCAGAGTCTTATCGCAATAACGGTCGTACCTACCGCAAAGGTATGGATACGATGGATGTTTGGTTTGACTCTGGCTCGTCTTGGGCTGCTGTGGCAAATCACCGCCAGGAATTACACTATCCGGTTGATATGTATTTGGAGGGATCTGACCAGCATCGCGGTTGGTTCCAGTCCAGCTTGCTCACCAGCGTCGCAACTAACGGCGTTGCTCCCTACAAGACTGTTTTAACTCATGGCTTCGCTTTGGATGAACAAGGTCGCAAGATGAGTAAGTCGGTAGGAAATGTTGTCGATCCAAATGTGGTGATTGAGGGCGGCAAAAATCAACAGCAAGAACCAGCTTACGGCGCTGATATCTTGCGTCTGTGGGTGTCTTCGGTGGATTACACCTCAGATGTGCGCGTTGGTAAGAATATCCTCAAGCAGTTGGGGGATATAAGAGGCAAAATTCGCAATACAGCTCGGTTTTTGCTGGGGAGTTTGCATGATTTTGACCCAGCTAAGGATGCGATCGCTTACGAGGAATTGCCAGAACTCGATCGCTATATGCTGCACCGGATAACTGAGGTGTTTACTGAAGTTACTGAGGCGTTTGAAAGTTATCAGTTTTTCCGCTTTTTCCAGACTGTGCAGAATTTCTGCGTCGTTGACTTGTCGAATTTTTATCTGGATATTGCGAAAGACAGACTTTATATCAGTGCGGCGGATAGCTATCGGCGTCGCAGTTGTCAGACGGTTTTGGCGATCGCGCTAGAAAATTTGGCAAGAGCGATCGCGCCTGTCTTGTGTCACATGGCTGAAGATATCTGGCAATATGTCCCCTACCCAACTCCTTACAAATCGGTGTTTGAATCCGGTTGGGTGAAGTTGGAGGACAAGTGGAAGAATCCAGAATTAGCAACAACATGGGAAAAAATACGGGAAGTTCGCACCGAAGTTAATAAGGTGCTGGAAAAAGCACGAACTGAAAAAGCAATAGGTGCTTCCCTAGAAGCTAAGGTTTTGCTTTACGTGGCTTCTTCCGAGTTGCGTTCGTCACTGCAATCTCTAAATCCCACCCCTGCTCCTGCTGTGGAACAAGCCTCTAGCGTGTCGTCATTGCAAGAGGACTTATGGCAAGATTCCCCAAATTCGCTTGATGAGGTGGAGACAGAGGAAGATGCTTCTACAACAACAGAGGTTCATGGTGAAGTTTATACACCAGTCGCGCAGACAGTAGACAATCTTTGGATGCAAGCTTTAAATCAGATAGTGCAGCCATTTACGCGATCGCCATACTATTTGGGTAAAGTTGTCAAAGAATACAAAGCTCTACTGGCAGCGGCGATCGTGCTACCGTTGTCGCTATTGCCAATTAGTTTGCTGTTGGCGCTGGTAAACAGCATTAATAAGACTCCTCTACTAGCAACTGTTTTTGAACTAATTGGTATTTGGGTTACTGCTCGTTATGCTTTCAGCGACGATGGTAGCGCATTGGCTAAGCAGTTGCGATCGCTGATCAAAACTGCTTTCGCTACAAAGCCCCCAGTTGAGCAATCCCTGTCGGGAAGCGCAGGCGAGGAACTAGCAGCGACGATAGTTGATGAAAACCTAACTGCTAATCCTGACGCTGTTAAGCAACCAGAAGTGAGGGTTGAACCAACCCTAAGCACCCCCTCACCCGCCGCAACGGGTGAGCCAAGTTCGACGAATCCTGTAGATGAACTGCGCTACCTGTTTATTACCTCTCAAGTTGAACTGGTGGAATCACCAGCAGCTTTGGAGAAAGCGCAGTACAAAGTGCAGTCTAAGGATATCGGAATTGGCGTAGTGAAAGCAGACGGGCAAAAGTGCGATCGCTGCTGGAACTACTCGCTTAACATCGGCAAATCAAGTTTGCATCCCCTACTCTGCGAACGCTGCGTTCCAGCATTAGAAGGAGAGTTTTAAGTCTGTAGGGTGGGCAATGCCCACCTTATTTTTTATTTGTTAATGCCAACTGGATAAGGTGTAGCAGCCCTTATGAAAATAAGTAGCGATCGCCCATTACCCATTACCAAGCTAACATCACTCCATGTTGGATAAATTAAGCTTTCCTGTGGGCGTCTTATATATGCCCCCAGAAACTTGTAGCTTATTTAAAAATTCCTGAGTTAATTTCATAAAAGATTTTGCTCCACTGGAATTTGGCGCAGCGAGAACCACTGGCATAAAGCTATCAACGGCTTTGGCAACATTAACATCCAGCGGTATGCGTGTTTTGAAGATTTGGGCTGATGTGAAATCCTCATTAACACGCTGGATTACTTGATGGTAGTACCTGCCTAAAATACCACCTGACATAATAAAGACAATGCCCATCAAGCGGAGATTGAGAGAATTGTTGTCAAAATTATGAGTTTCTCTCAATTTGGCTATTCGTCTTTCCAGCAACTGAATCCCGATAACGGATAAAGGTTCTGGTCTAGCTGGTAGCAAGTAGAAATTACTAGACATAATACCGCTTCTCGTCATCAGATTATAGCCAGGGGCACAGTCGAGAATGATGAAGTCATAGTCTTTAATAACAGGCTCTAAAATTCCCTTTACCAAGACTTTTTCAAAGCGATTCCAGACTTCAATATAATTACTTTCTCCATCCTGGAGGGCTTTTTTATGAAGCATTTCGGAAACCAAAAATTCATCGTAAAGGTCAATATCGCCTGGTAATAAATCTAGACCTTTGACGGTACCAACGTAAGGCACAATGATATCGTGAATAGTAAGAGGTAGCTTGCTATCGGGTTTAATAGCTTTGTAGACTAGCTGACTCAACGTGCGCCTTTCTTTCCTAATTTTTGCAAAATCATGAGGTGCCATTAGGCTGAGAGTCGCACTAATTTGCGTGTCTAGATCGACAACTAGAACGCGCTTTCCATGATGTTTGGCCAAGCAAGTCGCCAAATTGACGGTAAGAGTTGTCTTACCGACGCCGCCTTTCATGTTGACCGTTGCAATGACATATCCCATTGGTTAACTCCTATTGAGGGTGACGCACTACCTGGCCAAACTAATCCAGGTGACTAGATCGCTAATAATCCGTTACAGTCTTAATAATAATCAGGGATTTCCCTACAAATAGGCAATAGCGCGATCGCTTTAATGCAAAAATAGGGGCGCACAGTCGTATGCTCCTATACAGGGTATAGCTTTGTGTCAGCAAGCTAGGACAGTACTCATTGGTACTAATTAACCAGATTTTTTGTTAGAAGCCACCGCCCCCCGTAGTCGAACCCTTCACCGCCCCGGTTCCTGTCGTGGTGTTAGCACCTGCGGGGGGAGTTGTTACGGATGGCGCAGCAGTAGGCGCGAGGGACGGCGAAATTGTTACCGCTGGCACACCAGTAGGCGTTACTGACGGCGAAATTGTTACCGCTGGCGCAGCAGTAGGCGTTACTGACGGCGAAGTTGTTACCGATGGCGCAGTTTCGGACGCTACTGGCGGGTCAATCATCGGCGTTCCCGGTATTGCACCGGGCAAGCCATTACCAGGTATCGTTCCAGGAAGTGGATTCGTGTTGTTTGAAAAAGGTACGTTTCCAGGAAAGCTAATAGTGCTGGGGAAAGTGGTAGTTCCAGGGAGGGGATTCGTATTGCTTGGTAAAGCTATGGTTCCAGGAAAGGCTGTTGTGTTGTTGGGAGTAGCTGCGTTTCCAGGAAGAATAGTACTGTTGCTTGGCAAGCTTCCGTTTGCAGGAAGGACGGGGGTGCTGAATGGATTTGCGTTTCCAGACAAAGGGGCGGTAGTGGTTGTCACCTCACCAGTAAGGGGAGAGGTGATGGTAGTTGTCACGCCTTCAGTAACGGTGGGAGATGCGCTGGTGTTTGTCGCGCCTCCAGTAAGGGGAGATGTATTAGGGGTAGTAGGAGCAGAATTGAATTGGGCTAATGCGGGTAAACCGATGAATGTACTGGCGACAACGCCCATGAAGGCTGCCAGCTTTTTGAGCTTTTTGGTAAGATGCTGGGCTTTGTTAAACATTGTTTTTTTGTCTTAATTAAATTCTTGTTATAACACCCAGGTTCTTTTCAGGCTCAAATGGTGTCCTGTAGAACTATAGATACCACTCAATGGCGAACAATTATCTGGTTAATTATAAGGATTGAAGCGATCGCTGTTGGTTGTCTTAGTTTGAGTAGAGGGCTTCGTATGCGTTTTGGCCAGTATGCTTACAATGCCCCTTTTGTTACACCTGCTGCGGGTTGGAGCGCGAAGAGCGATCGCGCGGAATCTCGCAAACTTTCCGTAAAGACGCCCCAAAACCATTCCATAATTCCTGAAAATTATGTAAAATTTTGTAAAAATAGCAGAGGAATTTATGACAAATAATAGTGGATTCGGCAAAGTTCAGGCTAGCAAAAAAGCAACGAAATCAGCCGCAAAACGCAACCAAGCGGGCAAGCAGTACGACAAAATGAAGGCGGATGGAGTACCAGAATTTAATATTTATATTCGCGTTCAGGGTAAAAAGAACTGGTATCCAGCAGGTTCCTTAGCTGTAAATCGCACCAGCCAGATTAATCAAGCCATTTTTCAAGAAGAGGAGAATTTACGTCAAGGCGCCGTGCGTTTGTATCCAGTGTTAAAAAAGAACCAAACACAGTTGGAGTATGGTTATAAGCTAAAGGGAGCGGAATTTGCCGACGATCCGATCCAAGTTGCCGTACCACCAGCGCCTGGTGTAGCCAACTTCTTCCAAACCGCGATCGCTAAAGTACAGAATACATTTTCAGGTTTGCTCAAGAAGAAATAAGTAATTTAGAAGAATAGAGCGATTGCGTAGTGTAGGAAAAAATGCGATCGCTCAAATTTGTCATGCAAAGATAAGTGAAGATACGCATACAGGTCAAGGCAATTAGTCGTTAGACTCATAAAAACTGCCTCCTGCGTGACTTAGCATGACTGGTGTAACTGGTGAGACTCTACAAAATCTTTTTCAATCAATTACCCCGCAGAGTAGTGAAGCGGAGGTAGAATCAAATCTGGTAATCCCCCTCTTGCGCCTTCTAGGTTACACCGACGGGGATTGGCAGACTCAGTATTTTCTTACTAAAGCTAGGCTGGATTTCTTAGTTCTTGCACAAGATAAGGCTACCGCCTCCCCACCTTATCTAGTTATTGAGGTCAAATCTCCCTGCAAAAAGATTGAGCATAATATGTGGCAAATTCGCAAATATATGCGTAAAACTGGAGCCGTTCTTGGCCTTTTAACCAATGGCTTTCGGTTTAAGATACTTTATAACTATAAGAAAAAGATTACAACAATAATCGAGTACAATCGCGATACCGTAATTGATAAATTCCCTTTCTTTCACAGGCTTTTATGTAAAGATACGGGGTTGAAAGTGAATCAAGCTGTGTATGAGAGTCAGCAGCAGATTCTTCTAAAATTCTTGTCTTTGACATTAAAAGCCTTGAACTTAGAAAATCAGTTAGATTCTTTCCAAGAAAAGCAGACTATTTCTACAACAAACCAAGGCGATCGCGAAATAGCCAATAGCGAAATAACCCAAGTAGTTAGCCAAAAACAGGAAGAAGGCAAATCAATGATTATTACCGTATTCAATAACAAAGGCGGCGTGGGTAAAACTACGACAACTATTAACCTCGCGGCTGCACTTAATCAGCAAGGTAAACGAGTATTGCTGGTTGATATTGACGCTCAGGCAAATCTGACTACAGGATTGGGTATCGATCCGCTAAACGATATTGAGTTACAGGGTAAAAAAGATATTTCGCATTTATTGACTGACCCAAGAGTCACCCTACAAGACACAATTATTCGCCAACGTTGGGAGGATGTTGAACTAGATATTATTCCATCCCATATTCGGTTAAGCTATATGGAAGCTGCTCTTATTTCGACAGTAGATATAGATCGGGTATTGGCAAAAAAGCTGAAGAAATATGGCGAACACTACGATTATGTTTTAATTGACCCACCGCCGTCTTTTGGAAAAGCTAATACGATTTCATTAATGGCATCGTCAGCCGTGTTAATTCCTACTCAGTTGGCTCCTTATCCTATACGGGCATTGGAGTATGTTATTGATAGAGCGATCGCTATCGATCAATCTAGAGATGAACCACTCCCAATCTTAGGTATTGCAGTTAGTATGTATGAAAGAAAGTCAACTAGACTAACGGCCAGAATGACGGAGCAAATTTTTGATATTTTAGCAAAGAATCCTGAAACTAAAAATGTAGAATTATGGCCTCAAGATACATGGATTCCCGACCTTAACATCGTTGCTACTACACCTGGGAAAGGATATCCCCTATGTTGCGCGGAATATGATGATGAATTAACTGCTAAAGATAAAGAGTCAGCACAAGATGCTTTTAGTTGCTATGAGAAACTAGCAGAGTACCTAATTTCTGTTACTAAGGCGAAGGAGTAGTAAGATGAACGATTCAGAGCGTCGCGATCGCATTGTTGAATATTTGCGGATTAAGCCAATTAGTCACGGTCAAATTTACACTTTCCAGATTGCTATCCCACCAGCCGAAGTTATAGAAATTCCTTCGCAACGGCGCGAAGCTTTAAGCAAAAGTCTCGCCGAACAAGGTAGCAACTTAGTACCTCTAATTGTGCGCCGCACCGAAGCTTATAGCGAAGAAGAAGAGTATGAAGTTGTCTACGGTGCTGACTGGTGTTTACTTGCTAAGGAACTGGAGATCGAGAAGCTGTGGGTTTGGGTTTTTAACATGACTGACGAGCAAGCTGCTACTGCTAAAGCAGAAATGCAGCAGTTAGTAGGATCAACAGTTGCGGTTAGCGCAGACATATCTCCAAATTCAGGAGAAACACAGCAAATTAAAAGTCTGCTCCAACAATTTGAGAAATCATTTCAGCAACAGTTGAAAGTTATTACAGAAAAAGTGGAGCAAGTTGCTGCAACTGTAAAAAGTTTTGAGGAAAGTCAGAACAAGCAAACAGCCAATCAACAACAAATAGCAGCTTTGATTGAAAAACTTGACCAAGTTGCAGGAGCTGCGAAAATAGTTGAAGATATTCCTAGCCAGCCAACAGGAAATATAACGACAAAGGCAGTTCAAACCGAAACTAGACAAAAAAATTACCAGAGTATGCCAGTTACAGCGCTTAGAGCGATCGCGTCAGAACGTAACATACCAGGACGTTCAAAGATGACCAAGCCTGAACTGATTGCAGCTCTTAAAAGAGCCGATGCAAATCAAAGTTAACTTAGAATTTTTATTTATTTAGGTACAGCTTAAATTAACAGATGGTTATGGCTTTACTCTCCTCAACATCTTAAACGCGCTACCCCGCAAGGCCACTGGTAATAGAGATAGTGCCAATGCAGTATAAGCTCTGCTGGGAGAGAAAGATTTTGCTGACCAAACTAGCTGCTGTCCTTTTTGGGTTTCTCCCGTTTCAATAAGGCGCAAACCTAATAATAATTGAGTTTCAGTAAGGCGCGATCGCCTGACTTTTTCTAAGTTATCTACCTCAAACTGATAACTTGATAAATACCGCAGTTTATCTGTCAAATACTGAATCGCTCGCTGAATCCCCTGCTGTTCGGCATGGACGCGATATTCCATGAGCAATTCTGGCAAATAATAGCCCTTCTTTCCAGCTAGCGCTAAGCGCACAAATAAATCGTTGTCCTCGCAATTTTGGATATTGGGAAGCATAAATCCCACTTCTTGCAGAGTTTGGCGGCGGAATAAAGTTGCGCCAATCTGAAAGCTTTGTTTAATAAAAACTACTTCTAGTAAATTTTCAACTACGCCAGCATTTAAATTCGCTCTCCCCCACTGGCGAGAATTTTGCTGGGTTTTTTCCTCATTGCGGATATTGTTAATATCAATAATCCAATGATCCGTGCCTACAAAATCAATGTTAGAGTCTTTATCTAAAATTGCCGCCGTTCGAGCTATAAATTGTGGCGTCAAGCGATCGTCATCATCAAATTTAATGAAATATTGACCGCTTGCAGCCTCATAACCAGAGCGCATATTATTACTTTTTCCGATATTCTTCTGGTGGCGGATGTAGCGAATTCGGCTGTCTTTGTATTGAGACATTAACTCAGGTGTCCCATCTGTTGAACCATCATCGCAAATAATTAGTTCAAAATCTTCATAAGTCTGCTTCATTACGCTCTCAATGGCAAAATGCAGCAAATTAACGCGATTAAATGTGGGAATACAAATGCTAACTTTAGGCACAAAATAAGGATGGTAAAAGGGAGATAGGAGAGATGGGGAGTAGAGAAGATGGGGAGAATTACCGACGGGTGCATCCCAATTTTGTCAAAACACCTAACGGCTAAAGTCGCGGCTACACAAACTTTCGTCAGAGGAGCGCGGACTTTATATGACGCTGCTCTCGCTACGGCTTTGTTTTTGTAGCCCCAGGCTTCCAGGCTGTGGGCATCTATTTGCAAAAATGGGCTGCTCCCGAATTACCGACAATCTCCTATTCTCCATTACTAGCCAGAACAACTGATGTGTAAATTCACCAGCCTACTTAGGAAATTATTTTTTTGACTTTACCGACTGCTTTCTGCAATAATCTACCAGTTTTTATTAATGTACTTGGTGGTTTAAGTTCCTTTGGTTTCTGATCTGGCTGCTTCATAAAACGATAGTATAAGAAACTATCCTTATAACGAATATCTACATCTTCACCGCGACTCAAACGCGCAAAGTCACTAGACGAGTAACTCATATAGTGAATGCGATGGATGGGTTTTAAATCCTGCTCGTTGTGGAGAACGTTGTCAATATTAACAAATGGATCTGCATTGGCACAGTTGCCAGTTCGCTCTTTTCCATCAGGACTTAGGGTAAAGTTAAATAATGAGCGATCGCACCTCAATGTCATGTAATTAAACAAGAATGCATCATCCCACCATCCCCGCCCATTAATCCATTCTATTTCCCCTTGTTCAATTAATCGCTCCTTCAAGATGGCTAACTCGTTCGGCTCAAAAAATCCCCACTTCGAGGCGAAGAAACTAGCACAATGCAGTTTAGGACGGATATCTGCCTCTTTGTAAATGCCAGTTTTTTCTATAATGGGAATATTTAAGGCTGCAACAGGGCTAGGTTTAGCGTGTTCCCAATCATCAAAGACAAAATCGTAAGTGTCTAGTTTTTCCCAAACGCTATCAAGCGGCTTCATAGCCAAACTATCACCATCGTAAAAAACAAACTTTTCAAAATAGCCCTCAAAAGCAGCTAACCTTCTGTGCAAGTGGCCTTTATACCAAGCTGTTTTTGATTTGCCTGTGTGCTTTGCTCTGGAATGTGCTGCCCAAACTTGATTAGCAAAGTCTTCCCAACGTTGGATCGCGTCCCAGTTATCAAAAAGCGTTACATTTTCTCTAGAAGCGATTTCTCGTTTTACCTTGTCCAGCCGGTCATCATAAGGAATAACACAAATAGGAATATCTGGGTTAACGTTGGCTTCGATGCTGTTGAGCAAGGCAACAAGTTGATCGTAAACAACATCATTAGCTAAAGTGTAAATACCGTGCGATCGCATATTCTAAATTCCTTTGATAAAGTTTAGCTTACGCAAAATTTTTGTTGCTAAATTAGGCGGTTGATTGTAAGCTTTGGGTTTTCCGTTAAACTTTGGGCGCTTCTCTGGTTCATAAAGATAGCGATAGTGCAAGAACAAATCGCGGTAGGGGAAGCCTATATTTTCTCCCGCACATAGCCGAGTAAATAAACTCGCAGATAAACCAATATAGTGCAGATAGGTGAGGCGATTGCCTTTATCGTAGAGAATATAGTCTTGTTCTTGAAAGTGTGGAGAAGTGACACAGCAACCAGTGCGATCGCTTTCGGGTAGTTCATGAGCAAAATTATAGCTAGAAATACCAGAGCGCATCACCATATAATTTAGAATAGTTTGGTCTGGTGCGCTCGGATATAATATTTCTGATTCCCCTAACATCAACTGCAATAACAACCATTCCCGTTGCTCTTTATCAAAGATTCCGCGCTTAGTAGCGTAGAACCCAGCACAAAATATTTCTTTCTCTATTCTCTCTTGAGGAAACACCTCTAATAACTTAGGCGATCGCACGTTATAAACATGACTCGGATCGTTATACTGGAAGTCATAAACAACCCAGTCGTGTTTATTCAACTGCTCAAAAACAAAGTCTAGCGAGTTTAATATTAAAATATCGGCGTCGAGATAAATATAACTTTCAAAGGGGCCGTCAAACAAAGAAAATCGACGATGCATACCTTTGCGAAATATTCCTGTAATACCTTTTTGACGCCATTCGCTGATAATAGTGGGATGAGTTTGCCAAACTTCTACAGCAAAGTTATCCCAACGAGCGATCGCGTCTGAATCTTCAAATAATTGAACATTTCCCCTAGTTTTAATCTCCCTTCGCACCAACTCCAAGCGATCGTCGTAGGGGATAATGCAAATTGGATATTTTTTGCCCGCATTCGCTTCTATACTATTGAGCAAAGCAACCAATTGGTCATAGACTACATCGTTAGCAAGTATATAAATTCCGTTAGTCATAGTTAATTCCAAAAGCCAGAAAATTTATTATGAAAATTTTAATGCTGTCTTCCACTTTTCCCTATCCTCCCACGCGGGGTGGAACGCAGGTAAGAACATTTAATTTACTCAAGTATCTCCAAAAACGCCATAATATTACTTTAATTACCCAGCGGGCTTCTGACGTTACAGATGCGGAAGTAGAAAAATTACGGGAATCGGTGGAAGAACTGGTTGTTTTTCCCCGTCCGCAAGAATCTGGCGTAGGGGGATTTGTGGGGAAAGTGCAGCGTTTTGGTGCATTTTTGCAGCAAGGAACGCCGCCTAGCGTACAATCCATTTACTCAGTTCAGATACAAAAGTGGATAGATGAAGCTGTCGCTGCTGGTAACTTTGAGGTAATTACTTGTGAGCATAGCGTAAATGAAATTTACGTGCGACCTGAGTGGCGGCAAAAGTTGCGGACAGTAGTAAATATTCACAGTTCTGTATATGCAACGTGTCGTCAACAGCTAGAAACAAAAACAGCAGAGAAGCCACTGCGCGATCGCTTGAATTTGCCCCTCTTGCGCCGATACGAACAGCGATACTGTTCTAAGTTTTCTGCAATTGTAGTAACAACTGAGGAAGACAAGCAGCAAATACAGGCTTTCAACCCTAATGACACGATTGAGGTGATTCCCAATGGCGTAGATTTTACTCAATTTCCCATGCGTTCAAAAGATCCGGGGGGATGTAAATTAATTTTTATTGGAGCAATGGATAATAGGCCAAATATTGATGCAGCGCAGTTTTTTAGTTTGCAAGTTTTGCCGCAAATCCAAAAGCGTTATCCCGATACAACATTAGAACTCGTGGGAGCGCGTCCCGTACCGGAAGTTGTAGAGTTAGGAAAGCTTCCTGGAATCAAAGTAACTGGGCGCGTGCCTTCAATGGTAGAGTATCTGCACCAAGCTACAGTCTGTATAATACCGATGCGAACAGGTTTCGGAATTAAAAATAAGACACTAGAGGCGATGGCGGCTGGGGTTCCCGTCGTGGGGAGCGATCGCGGTTTGGAAGGGTTAACCGTTGAAGGTGACGGCGTACCATTAAGAGCATTGCGGGCGAACCGGGTTGAGGAGTATCTTGAGGCAATCAGCCGCTTATTTGAAAACCCCCAACTAAGAAGTCTATTATCGCAAAATGGGCGATCGCTCATCGAAACAGAATACACCTGGGAAACTGTCGGTATGCGTTATGAAAAAGTCCTGAATTTGTAAAAATCACTAGATAAATGAGGCATTCCACCCCAATCTTCAATAAACGCCCTCGTGCAAGTCTCATGCCTTGGTGCGTCACCTATTATCAATAGAAAATATTTATGAAGAAGCCGCCATCCCCACCAGTTGGTAAAAACCCGCGTAAAAAAGACGCCCAGTTTACAAAAAACGCGCCTGTAGAACGGCCAAAGGCAAAAAAACCGCCTCAGCCTGGGAAACGTCAAGTCCCAGTCAGCAAAAAACCAGCAATGCGATCGTCCCGACTAGGGAATTTCCTGACTGGTTTGGGTGCGCTGGTGGCGTTAGTCGGTGCAGCAGGTTTAATTGTTGGTGGTGGTAATCTAGCAGTCCAGTCAATCGTTAACCCAGATTCAATCGTCTGGCTAAATCGCTATTTACCTTCATGGACGCGCATCCCCGTCGCCGTCCGCGAACCACCCCTAACACTCGCACAAATCCGCGCAGCTATTAGTAAAAAGCAACTGACACCAGGAGAACCCATATCTCTAAACGATTCTGACTTGTTGCTACCTATCAAAGCAAAGCTGAAGAATTGTCAGTCAGATTGCGAACAGATTGTAGAACTGAGAGTTTATCAGTCCACAGAGGTGGTCGAAGGCGAAAAAGCTTATCGGCTTGTCAGTCAAGCAGCCATTTCCGGACCCGAAGAAGCTGCGGTTATTCCCAAGGAACCTACCGAATCTAACCGTCGTAACTCATCCCGTTCTCTAGCTTTAACTCAAGTAAGTTCCATTCAGGGCGAAGCACCAGAACTTGGGGTTTGGCTGAATGTCACTGGTATCGTAGCCGCTGAAAAACCAATAGTCTACGGACAAGTGATTCACTACAACCCCAGCCAAACTCACCTGAGCATAATGGCGGCGTGGACGAGTCAAACTGGCGAGTCTGCTTACTGGGAGGAAATTACAGGCGGCGATTCCCCAGAGTTGGTAGTCAATCAAACAGTGGGCGTGGAACCGCAGTTCCGCGTTTATCAGGTTAAACCGCGCAACTTTGTACCCGATCCGGTTGAGCTAGAGGAAGTTTCTTTAACAGATCCAGCCATCAACACTAAAGCCTATCGGAATGGTTTGCTGCTGGCTAGGAATGGCTTGTGGTCGCCTGCACTGTCGGCGTTGAAATCTGTGAAAAATAAGGATAAGTGGAGTTCTGACGCCCAAGCGCAACTGGATGTAATTCAATACCACGCACAAATTACCCAAGCTGAGGCTAAGAAACCTTGGGCTAGTCCCAGCGATCAAATTGTTGCTACTTTGATCGATGGGCGTTGGCGGGAAGCGATCGCGTTATTCGAGTCGCTTTCCGATCCTCGCCGTTATGAGGTTGCTATGAGTCTGAAAAGCGATTCTCGCCACCTCTGGAAGCGCGTCGAAGCGGCTCTGAAGGTAGATCCATCTCAAAACGATGCCCAAGCATGGGGAGCGCTGATTATGGCTGCACAGCAGGGACGCGCCAAAGCGATCGCCTGGTTGCAGCAGCAAACTCCTTCTACTCCAGTTGCTACAGCCCAAGCTGTCGCACCCTTAAATTCGACTGAAGCTAAAATACCCGAACAAAAACCCCAAATTACCCCCCAAATTACTCAATTACTCGACTTGTTGGATGCAGCATTTGCCTATGCGTCCCCCATAAGCAGTCATTTCAGTCAAATTATTGGCACGGCGCAGCCACTAACTGTGGTGAATCCGGCAGAGTGGCTGCGACCAGATGAAACTGCACCTTTGCAACAAGAGGGGCAACAATGGTATCAGGTTCAGGTAGCAAACTTTCACGACGGGCAACGCTGGCTTAAACAGCCCTTTACCGATGTACAACTGTCAACGGTTGAACCGGGAAAGCAGTTGTGGAAACTGTTGGGTTTAGACACAGACCCCAGAATTCAAATTACAGTCTGGAAGCCAGACGGACAACAGCAAACTACGATGGCGGTAGTCAAAGGGGCGCAAGTCCGCGATGGGGCGATCGCTTTATTGGCAACGGGCGAGGCTCTTTCTAGTCCTGCACCCGCAAATGCTTCAGGCGATCGCCTCCGTCCTATGGCGCATACCGAAAAAGCTCTACAGTGGTTGCAGGCAGATTCCACCAGCCTGGGCACCCTCTCGCAAATTCAGCCCCAGTGGACGTATGCCATCCTACCAACGCTGTGGCGCGAGTTACAAAAAGCTGGTCAAATTCCCCCAGGAGCAATTCCCAGCTTGCCTGCCATGCTGCAAGCATTGGGCAACTGGTCGGTGCAGCCCATCGACTTGACTGGTAACAATCGGCCTGAAGCCGTCTTGACTTTGTATCAAGATGTTTCAGCAGCTTTGAAACCAAAAGACGGCAAACCTGCCCCTGCTGCTCAAATTTTTAAACCGCGCACCCTAATCTTTTCGGATACGGGTAGTCTGATATACAGCGAATTTAGCGCAGACACAGGAGCCAGTTTAGCAGCGATCGCTGACTTAGGCGATGGAGGAACAGCCGCTTTAGTAGTCGAAGATGTCAGCAACTACAGCCTAAAACGGTGGTCAGCCCAGCGCCAAAAATTTGAGTAGTTTTAAAAGTCCGGAGTCCGGAGTCCGGAGTCCGGAGCCTTGTGGAGACGCCGATAAGGTCGCGTCTCCCCATTCCCCATTCCCTACATAGCACTAGCAACCGCGCCGCTAGTGCTACCCACCGATTTAACTACCTCGACTCCATTTTGTTCCAGAACCACCACAGGCTCCTTATTGCTGGCAAATTCAATACGTTTTACCAACACTTGTCCATTAGAAAGATATTCGCCAGCACTAACATAGCGACTTATCTTCTCAGTTGGTGCGTTAACGATCGCCACAACTTTACTCTCTACCTGCACAACCCCCGTTACTTGAACAGCACTAGCTAAATCTGTCGAAGGTAATGGCGCAGGGGAAGAACTTATAACTGGTATTTTGTCCGCCATTGGCGGATAAATTTGCGCTACAGGTGATGGTACAACTTTCCTTAGAGGCGCGGTTTGTTTATTGAGAATAGCAACCTTTGGCTCAGCCGAAAGCTTAGGTTTAGTTTTGGCTTCCTGACGTTTAATTGCCTGCTTTTTAATTACTTGCTGTTTAATTGCCTGTTTTTTAATTACTTGCTGTTTAATCGCCTGTTTTTTAATAGCTTGTTTTTTAATTACAGTTTGTTTAGTATCCTGCTGTTTCTTCGTCTCAGGTGTAAACAACTGCTGTACCGGAGGAACCACAGAAAACGGATCGCGGCGTCCCGCCTGAATCGTTCCTACCTTCGTGGGCTTAAAAATTCCTGGAGGTGGCGCAGGCACAGCCTCAGAACGAGTTGGAGTTACGATCTTTTTAGGCGATTGAGACGCCTGTTTTTTGGAACGTGCAGCCACTTGTCCAACACTAGGCTGCGGTGTCGGTGCTGTACTTGTATTGCTATTACTCGTGCAGCTAGCTAGCGACAAAGCAACCAGGCTTAAACTTGCAATCCACTGCGCCTTCTTCATAACCTGCTTCTCCTTGCCCAAATTATATTCTCCACAATAGCCTTACTTGACAAAAGAATGAAATATGGTTTAAAGCAATAGCTCAAAATAAGTGTAAAATCGCCCTAAAACGAGAAACCCGTTTTCTTTAAGAAAACGGGTTTCTATATATTTAATTAGCACTTCAGCCGCTAGCGATCGCTATTCCGCCCGTAAGCGATACTATCAAGCTCTTTTTTTAGCGTAATACTCATCGAAAGACTGGTAGTAGCAATCCTCGGCATCGTACAGATGGCATTCATCGGTAATCTCTTTCATCAAAGACCAGGAGAAGCGATACTCGTGGATGTGTTCTCCCCAATTTTCTTTGATAATTCGATGTGCTTCCTTCAAGTTATAAGAAGGAATCGCGACCGAAAGGTGATGGGGAATGTGAACGTTGATGTTGTGACAGAGGAATTCCACCCAAGATGGATAATCGCAATGGACGGTTCCAGACAACTGAGCTTTAGCCTCATTCCACTGCTCCTCTGGCATGAATGGAATAGAGGGAATTGTGTGGTGAACTATGGTGAACGTACTCATCCAGAAGTGGTAAACCATCCAGGGCATTAGCCAAAACTTAACCACTCCCCAGAAGCCAGTCGTAGCTACCAAAAGAGGGAATGCTACTAGGGCAAACCCAAGTACTACTAAAACAGACAATTTCACTTTCTGGCGCTCTTTGCCTTGGAATTGCGTCCAATCAAAGTGCATACCTGCCCAATGAATTATCGAGCCAACCCACCAAAACCGTCCCCGCAGTCTGCGGTAGCCCCACCGTGCAAAGCTTGGTAAATTTTCATAAAATTCTTCTTTCCAAGGTTGCCAAGCGTTGTCTATATCTAGCTTGTTAGTGTGAGCGTGATGTTGGTTGTGCAGCAGACGCCAAGCATGGAAGGGATAAATCAAGGGCAGCAGGAATACGTGCCCGACTAGATCGTTTACCCAGCGGCGGTTGGCAAATGACCTATGACCGCAGTCATGTGCAATTACAAAAAAGCCTGTTAGCGCTGTGCCTGTAAAAATCCACAGCAAGGGCAGAAGATACCAAGGCGCGATCGCCAGCCCTACATACCCCAAGCCTACCATCAATACATTTATTACCAACGTTGTCCACGCTTTGCGCCGATCTTTGGCAAAAACTTCGCGTGGCAGCGTCTTCAAAATGTCTTTCAGACGCAGGTCTGACTCTTTTGTAGTAGATGTCAGGGTCTGGTCTGTTACTTTGATTGTCGATATAGTCATGCAGAAATTACATTATCCAATTTTCAGGTCGGTCAATGGCTGAATCAACAAGCATAAAAAACCTGCTATATGCGAGTCAGTAGCAGGCGAAATTGCGGAATTTGCCTTTTAAAGGGCGTTGCAGGTTACAAAACTTTAATTTTTATACCACAGTATTTAGCCTGTTCGCGTTGCTGCATCGTGCCCCAGCAGTTTTTTTTTGTGAATTCAGTCTTATAGCAGACAATAACGGGGCGATCGCTCCCGCGAGTGCGATCGCTCTGCACGCCTTGTCTAAAAATTCTTTGTGCCCTAATCGCAGTTAACAGAAGAATCTACATTTTCTTCTGCTAGCCGTTGCTGTTTGAGGCACTGCAACTGCTGTAACAGAGTTTCGACTTCTGAATGCAAATTCAGGTACTTGGCTTGTTGGTCAGCCTGATAGAGAGACTTCATCATCTCTATCGCGCGGGTTCTGGTGGCCGAGGCTGTACAGATATCACTCACCAAGTTTTCAGGACGGGTCAGAGTAGATGAAAAAGTGGACATTAGCTGAATAGTTATTTTTACTTACTCACACCATTTCGTCATTCTATCCTGAACTGGCAGTTAAGTTAAATTTTATGTGGCGATTTTCCAACTGACCAATTTTAGGCATTGGCTAAAAGCTGGCAATATTAGCAAATGCCACGCAATTATCCGTACCATAAGCTACAAAATACCCCTTATGCCGTGCAGGGCGGACGTTGCCTACCAAAATCAGCTTCAGTAGAGCCAAGGAACAAGCTTTTTGACTGCAAGCCGATATTCTGAGTAATTTGGATACTTCTGCACTAACCAGGCTTCCTCGCGGCTGGCTTTGGCATTAAAAAAGATTAACAGAACAGCAGCACTTATCAAGTGAGATAAGCTTACCTGGAAGATAGCCCAACTGAGTGCAGCGAAAATTACACCACTGTAAAGGGGATGGCGCACGATGCTGTAAATTCCCGATTGTACAAGCTCGCCGTCGGCTTTGGGATAAGGTAACGGTGTTAGTTGTTGTCCCAAATCTAGCAAGCCTTTCGCCAGTAGCACTAATGCTGCTAATCCCAGAATTACGCCACCGCCCCACCTGATATACAACAATTCAGCGGAGTCGATTTGCAAGCTATTCGGGCGGTAGATTGGCAATAGGATAAAGGCTACTATCAGAAATGCCTGAGCTACTACCCAGTATTCGCCTTTATTGCCATTGCGCCAACCTTCAAGGGTAAAGCCCCAATCTGACAAGAGTTTCATTGCGCGATCGCTCCACTATCAATTTTGGATTGTAGATTATCTCGTTCCCAGGGCTGCTGCCTGGGAACAAGCATACTGGAAGCCTCTGCCTCCGTTTTAACTCCGCCAAGGGCGGCTTACCTCTTCCAACCGGGCAACTTCCGACTCTGCAAGCTCCCAACCTAGCGCCCCAGCATTTTGCCGCGCCTGTTGAGCTGTTTTCGCACCCGGAATTGGAACCACCCCACCCTGAGCAATTAGCCAATTCAGCGCCACTTGAGCTGGAGTTTTGTCGTACTTTTCCCCCAATTCGTGCAACACAGAAGTTACAGGCGCGATTTTTTCCAAACCGCTGCGGCTGAAGCGGGGGTCTATCCTACGCGCACCAGTCGGCTCTTTATATTGTTCAACCGTATACTTGCCAGTTAGCAAGCCCTGCGCCAAAGGGCTATAAGCCAGAATTGTCACGCCTAGCTCACGCGCTGCATCCAAAATGCCATTTGTTTCAATTTTCCGATTCAGTAGAGAGTAGGGAACCTGATTCACAGCCAAGGGAACGCCTCTAGCTGCCAAAATCTTGTGTGCTTCCCGCATTTGCTCTGCTGAATAATTGCTCACGCCTACGCTGACAATTCTGCCCCGCTTCACCTCATCCGCTAGAGCATTCATCAATGTCTCCGCACTCATCAAGAAGTTTAAGGGTGAATGCACTTGATAAAGGGTGACTTGTTCGACCTTCAGGCGTTTCAGACTGTCTGTAAGGGTGTCGGAAACAGATTGAGCGGTAAATCGCCAAGGTAAGGGGAAGTATTTAGTAGCAATTTGCACCGATTTAGTGGTGCGTTGCATAAATTGCCCTAAGAGAGACTCAGATTCTCCAAATCCGTAAATTTCAGCGGTGTCAAAGAAGCTTACACCAGCATCTAAGGCAGCATCAAAGGCATCTAGTACCTCAATTAGCCCATAATCGCTGCCATAATTCCAGAACAGCTTATCTCCCCAAGCCCAAGTGCCAATGCAAAGAGGTGTAACCGATGGGCCGTTTTGCCCCAGAGTAATAGTTTCCACAGTTGACCAAAATCTTAATATTTCTTTATTTATAGTCGGATAGAGGCGGAACTTGCACCCTGCACCCTTTGGAACAGATTGCAGCCCTCAAGTCACCTTGGGGAGAGGGGCAAGAGAGATGATGGGGGCTGTGACTTACTTATACTATTTGGTTGGTGGTAGGGTTTATGTTTAACTTAAGGGCGCAACTTTTCTAGCGATCGCCTCTTTGAAAAACTATGACCCTTGATGATTTATCAAATTCTTACATAGAAGAAAATTCCAAGCAGCTTCCCAGGCTTAATCTAGCCACAATGTTTCGGCTCGGACTATTCCAAATGGGACTGGGAATGATGTCAGTTCTCGTCTTTGGGGTTCTCAACCGCGTGCTGATAAGAGAGTTGGGAGTACCGCCAGCGATCGCCACAGTTATCCTTGCCTTGACTTTATTTGTGGCTCCAGCGCGAGTCTGGTTTGGGCAGATGTCCGATACCAAACCTCTGTGGGGATATCATCGAACAGGCTATGTCTGGATTGGCGCAGCAGGTCTGGCAATTATTTCCTTTTTAGCAGTCCAAGTAATGTGGCAGGTGGGCAGCAGTTTAAAGGCATACGGCTGGACTGCTCAAACCTATGGCTGGGCTGCCTTGCTAGCTCTGTTGTTTGCGTTATACGGTCTTGCAGTTAGTGCAAGTTCTACTCCGTTTGCGACGCTCTTGGTGGATGTTTCCGATGAAGATAATCGCTCCAAACTGGTAGGAATAGACTGGTCGATGCTAATCGGGGGAACAATTATTGGGGCAATTACTATTGGTATCTTGCTCAAGAAATTAACTCTCAACGCCCCGATAGAGGAAGTACAGACAGCAATTAATCGCCTGTTTCTAGTTGTACCCTTGATTGTATTTGCCCTGGCTTTTGTATCAACATGGGGCATCGAGAAAAAATATTCCCGCTATGCCGTGCGCTCGACATTAGTTAATCAAGAAGAAAAAATTACTCTCGGTAGAGCTTGGAGAATCTTAACTGCTAGCCGCCAAACGAGCATCTTTTTTACTTTTTTGGTGTTGACGACACTTGGCTTATTTATGCAAGACCCCATCTTAGAAACCTATGGTGGTGATGTCTTCAACATGGAAATCGGTGCAACAGCTAGCCTCAATGCCTACTGGGGAACTGGAACATTAATTGGTATTTCTGCGGCTGGCTTCCTTTTAACTCCGCGAATCGGCAAGCGCAATACTGCTAAAGTAGGCTGTATCCTAGTCATCGTCTCCTTGATCTGGGTGGTAATGTCGGGATTTACCCATAAATCCGCATTCCTCCAAATTGCTCTTTTATTCTTCGGTCTGGCTTCTGGCATCCTAACGACAGGAGCGCTCACTATGATGTTGGATTTAACAGTAGCCGAAACCGCAGGCACATTTATTGGTGCGTGGGGATTGTCGCAGGCTTTAGCAAAAGGAGTGGCGACGGTGGTTGGAGGCGCTGTGTTACAGCTTGGCACAAAGCTATTTGCTGACTCGGTGCTAGCGTATGGGTTGGTATTTGCTCTCCAGGCAGTTGCCATGATTTTGGCACTCAAATTTCTCGAACGAGTAAACGTGCAGGAGTTCCGCACTAATGCCCAGCAAGCGATCGCAGCCGTTATGGAAGGAGACTTAGACTGATGACTGATTTTTGGGAAAAGATATTAAATTTTGCCGAACTTACTACTACTAGAATCGGCAAGCAATTGTTGCAAGATTTTGGACAAGTACACGCAGATCGCAAGGCTGATGGAAGTTTGGTTACGCAAGCCGATAAATGGGCTGATGCGGAAATTAGAGAGGCGATCGCTGATGCTTTTCCCAGCCACGATGTCTTGAGTGAAGAATCAGAACACACTTTCTACGGTTCCGAATGGTGTTGGGTAATCGACCCCATTGACGGTACTACAAACTTCACGAGGGGCATTCCCATCTGGGGAATATCGATGGGTTTGCTCTATCAAGGCACGCCCGTTTTTGGCTACGTGCATTTCCCCCCAACTTCGCAATCTTTTCACGGTTTTTGGTTAGCTGATGGCAGTAAAAATGGGGCATTTTTAAACAATAAACCCATCAAAACAAGCGAAGACGATCCTAGCCTCAATCACTTTTTTTGTCTGTGTGCTAGGAGTACGTCTGTTTTGCAGCAACCCTTCCCCGCCAAAATTAGAATGTTGGGCGTCACCACATACAACTTTTTGGCTGTTGCTTCTGGTGCTACCCTCGGCGGTGTCGAATCAACTCCAAAGGTTTGGGATATTGCCGCAGTCTGGGCAATTTTACACGCAGCGGGTGGAGTGTGGATACCGTTGAAGAAAGAACAACCGTTTCCTTTACAAGAGGGAGAAAATTATCGCGATCGCTCTTTTCCCTCTTTAGTCGTCAGCCGTCCCGAACTCGTCTCTGTCTTTCAACCCTTAGTGCAATCTTTGGTTAAATAGACTCATCCCCTCATTCGTTTTAACTCCTCACGCAATAGTTTTATTTCTGTACTATTACCGCCTTCTTCGCCCATCTTCATTAACTGGAACTTCTTTTGGGCTAACTCAGCCGCCGCTTGAATGAAAGCGCGTTTTTGTTTGGGTGCAGCGCGAAACCGCGCTAGTGCGTTGGATGTCGTGTTACAAAGTCCTTCGTAGTCTACGGCTGAGATAATATGTGGCACTTCGTCGCTTAGATAAGTTTTGAGCATTTTGCGATCGTGGCGAGCTGCAACAAACCCTAAAATAATCATCAGGATTAGTAGAAATCCATAATTCCACATAACTACTAAAATTGTTGCGCCGCCGCTAGCTTCAGCCAAGATAAGTCCGCCATTATGTATTAAATGAGCGAACATTGCTGCGATTAAGCCAGTAGCGATCGCCCATACTTTCATCCAGGGGTTGTGCATGTGACGCGCTACACCAAAACCAATTCCGGTTAACGCTGTCCAAAAACCGTGCATGAAACCCAATGCAATAACACGCAAGATGAACAACCCCACCCATTCTTCCCAAGTTTTTGTGCCTAGCAAGTAAATAATATTCTCCACGTAGGCAAATCCAAACCCCGCCATCGCACCGTAGACAATTCCATCCACCCAACCATCAAATTCTCTGCGAAACCACAGGTAAAGGATGGCTACAACAGCACCTTTAAGAATCTCTTCAGTGATTGGTGCATTGATCGCAGTGGTGATAAACTGCCCCGTAAGGCTTGTACCGAGTATTTCTTCTACGGGGATGTCTAGAATTAGTTGTGCAATGATACCAATAATCACCGCTGGCACCGCACCCCACAAAAATGCCCCAATCAGGTAGCGTGTAGGTTCTTTTTCAAAGCGATCTATGCTGATAACGATGCGGATGTATAGATATGTCGGAATGGCTATTAAAACGGCAGTTATTAGGAATTTGTCCATAGGTAGGGGCGTGAGTTAAAACTTGACTCGTTTATAACTCACAATGCGTCACTTAGGTGGTGAAGTTATCCAAAAGTAATCTGCGATCGCTTTATCTGTAGACGCGATATCTTCTTCTGAGGGATTTAGTAAAATTGAACTCTGCACCGCTTTCTTACCAAGGCGTCGTTCTACGCGGCTGGGTATTCCGTAGCCGTAGATAATATGAGCTTGTCCAGCTAACACGACTACTTGATAATCTGGGTTGGCTTTGACAAACTTGGCGATCGCTTCTGCCATTGTTTCATCCCACAACACCTGCGCTGTGAAAAATCGCTCGAAGCTGGCGCTAGATCCGTGTCCTGCTTGTCTATGTTGTTGAAAAGCCCCTAACACCATTTGGCGATATTCAGCATTATCTGTACGAATTTCTGAGGCTGGTGGAATATAGCGTTGCTCTTCTGGAGTAAGGCTTTCCAATCCTCTGCGAGCAACTTTGCGGGTTATTTCAGCGGGAGTATTTAAGGCTAAAACTGGCAATTTATTTAATGCGGCAAAGCGCAGGATGGGGGCGTAATTTTCCCAAGGAAATACCCACCGTTGCTCATATTCGCTTTGTTCGATTAACTGCGTTTCTGTTATTTTGCCAGCAATATACCGATCGAGTACGTCCTGATAGGGACGTTGAAACATTTCCATAGCGATCGCTACTTTCTTATTTTTCGCTACCAGTTTTTGGATAATCTCCAGTTGAGCTTTATGATCTTCAGGGTTATCGTGAGTTTCGCCTAAGTAGATGACGTTTGTCTGGTAGAGCTTTTGCAAAACTTCTTGAAGATTGTAGTTTTGCTGCGATCGCGGACTTGATATATTTTGAGCATGGGAAGGCAAGGTACAGAATAAGATTATCCCCAGCGACCAAGCCCAGATTTTGGTGATTTGGTATATTTTCATAAAGATATTGTGCCTTGCGATCGCTCAAACGACACATCACCCCTCATAATCTTCCATCCCCGCGCCCCTAACCCCTGGCGGGGGTTGCGACTCTTCTATCTACAGTTGCAGTAGTAGGTTCTCTACTGCGTGGAACATTGCTTTACATTTAACTACATTCTGCGAACAGCGCAAGACCTATTCGCTCGCGCTTTATATACATTTATTAACATCAACATCTGTTAAGTAAAAATGTGAATTTTGGTTGCATTCACTTGTCGTTAAGATACAGGGTCGCTATTGTAAAAGAAGGAGCAAAAAAAGCTCCCCTGACAGATGATCGCAGCGCAGTTCACATTTGAGTTAAGTTCGATATAAGAGGTAAAAACGCTGTTTAATCTAAAATCTGTCTCATCCAACAACAGCAGCACTCAACAAGAAGGCTAATATTTCCTAAGCTAACGACTAGGGAGCAATGTAACTGATATGAGCGGCGAGCAATAAATCGTTGCTTCATAATTTAAATTTCAGTGCAACTCCACGTCAATCGCCCAAATAAGGAAATCCCTAAGCGAGTCTAGTCTGGGTGCTGTTGTTGTTTTAAAAATTTAAACTATTAACTAATATTGCCTTTAAAAAATGGTGCCTGGTTAAGATAATAAAGCATCAAGAGGCGCGATCGCATTCCAATTGATATAAATGCTATACAAGCGGACAATATTTACTTTTTACTATAAACATCTGTTAAGTAAAAATGTGAACTTTGGTTTCATCTACTTGTTGTTAACAGATAAAATGGCTATTGTAAAAGAAGGAGCTAAAAAGCTTCTCTGACAGATGAATCGCAGCGCAGTTGGCATATGAGTTAAGAGGTAAAGAACGCTGTTTAATCTAAAATCTGTCTCGTTAACCAACAACAGCAGCACCCAACAAGAAGGCTAATATTTCCTAAGCTAAAGACTGGGGAGCAATGCAATTCAGTGCAACTCCATGTCAATTGCCCACATGAGGAAATCCCTAAGCGAGTCTAGTTTGAGTGCTGTTGTTGTTTTAAAGATTTAAATTAACTCCATACTTAAAGTGCGATCGCGATCGCCAAACTATTAGTAAACAGTTTCGTCTTCCTTGCGCCACGCCGGATCGACAATACAAATAAACACTAGCGGCTCAGTTCCGCAACTATGAATAAATTGCTTAGCATTAGGGGGAATATACACAGCATCCCCAGGTTCCACTAGCTGAGTTTCGTCATCAATATGCATCTCACCCTTACCGCTGATGATGTAGTAAACCTCAGACGTTTTTAGCGAGTGGGGGGTGGAAGTTTCGCCAACTGGGAGAATGGCGTGAGCCAAACTGTAGCGCAACTCCACCGACTGCTTATCTGGATGTAATAACTCTCTTAGTATCGTGCGATCGCCCGCAATAAACTCCTCGCACTTATTGAGCTTTTGAACCAGCATTTTAGTACGCTCTCTCCCCAGACTCCGTACAAGTAAATTTTTCCGGTCGATAGTCAGGACAATCGATCGCTTCTGGAGACATAGCAATGTAGGGCTGTACCGTACACTTGAGATGGTAATCGCCCGTAAAATATTTACACTCAGCGCACGGTATGCTGTGCATCCGTTTAGCGTTTCTCTGGGTGTCGGCGATCGCAGTCCATATGCTCCAGCCAAACAAAATCGTTAACATCCAGGCACATAAAAAGCAAACAGGTACTAAAATTGGCTGGATTGCGTGAACCAGGAAATATAGAAGTTGAAACACGGCTTATTTCTTAAGAAGGGTGCAGCGATCGGATATCAACCAAATTAATTTACTATTTTTTTTAAACCATCAAACCTGCGACTTATTTATTAATTTTTGTAACTGTTTTTTACTCATGAATAGATATGTAAACTGGCTGATGTAAAAGGATAGATGAGCAAGCTAAGATAATTTATCTTAGTAGCAAATTAATTGCCTCGACCGTAGGCGTTGGGGCTATTTTGGTGTTAATAACCTGCATCTACTGAACGATCTGCAAGCAAGACAATGCTGCCGTTCGCAAATCAACGGTCTGCCTGAAGGCGCGTTTAGTGGATGCACACATGCTTATCCCTTCATCTATCAACGACAGCACCACCCAAGCGCCAGAGCTAATCCGTTTTAGTTCTCAGGCGACTTCTATGGCTTCAAGGCCAAGTGTTGCGACTCGTATCGCTAGTTTAGAAACACCAGTGGGCGGTAAGCTAACACCGCCCGCTTCTACAAAAGCCAAAGATGCTCAACTAGAAGACTGTGCCGCGCCCCTCGCTCCGCTGCGAGAGGGCGACATAGATGCCCTAGCGAGTTTTTTCGAGCGGGACGACGCTGGGGACATCGAAGACGACATTAACCGCGGTCTTTTTTGGCTGTGTCCCACTCCGCCTTGGGATGACGATCCCGTTGAATTTTTGCTCGAGTAAATGTAGCGATTTCAGATTTTAGATTGGGGATTGTGGGCGACTCGCGGTAGCAGTCCATCTAAAAATCTAAAACGGAATATCATCCAAGTCCTGAGAATTACCTGCGTTAGAAGCAGCTGGCTTTTGGCGCTTGGGCTGTTCGTAGGTGGATTCAGGTGATGGGGAATCATATGAACCAAATTCATATTGCGAATCACTTGTACTTGGCGGTTCGGATGCTGACGCCATAGCTGGTGATTTACCGCGCTCAAAAGAGACAAGATTGCTAGTAGATTTATCAGCAGATGATTCTCGCGCCTCGATTTCGGTATCAGCGCCTATTTTGTGAATTCTCGAAGCAGTCAATTCAGCGCGTTTTTCCTTAAATCCTTCTCGTCGGTCAATAGTGTTCATGCTGAGGCGACCCTCAATAATCACGCGATCGCCCTTCTTGTAGCGTTGCTTAATTTCACGCGCCAAATTTCTCCAACCCACTACCTTTAAGAGTGCTGGTGGGTCGTCAGCTTTCAAGCCCGGAAACTCGACGTGCATCTCTGCAATCTCAGTTTGATTATCTGACGTGTAACGCAGTTCCGGATCTTTAACTATTTCCGCCATTAAAATGCAGTTATTCATAATTGCTGGCTCCTTGCGCCTCGCGATCGCCTCCATTAATAATAGAACAAATGTACCAGTAGAGAAAACTTTGAGCGTTAAGTGTTGAACGTTTAGATTAACACTCAACACTCAAAAGTCTTAAACTATAACATTTGTGTTGAAGGTTGTGGGGTTAAAGCGAAATTTCGCGTTTCTACTACCTACTGGGAAGGCTTCCACAATCACAAATCCCAAAAGGTATTAAACGGCTTCCCCATAAAAGGGGTCTGTTCCTTGCTCCTGCTCAACAAACTCTTGAACGCGGCTGCGATACTCTCGCATGTTTCCATCCACCCAATCGCGGTCGTTGCTATTAGCGAAAATATGCACGAGAGGTTCTCCAGCATCGGGTAATATAAGCACCCAACTATCATCGTGGTGGTTGCAAATCTTTACTCCATCGACCAGCTCCAGATTTTCAGGAGGATGGGTTTCCACCAGATGGCGCATTAGGGCACCCTTCGCAGTCCAAGGACAGCGCACCGTATAGCTTTTATGGAAAACGCGGGGTAACTCAGCGCGAATTTGACCGAGCGATCGCTCCTGAAGCGCCAGCATCTCAATCAGCTTTGCAATACAGAACATCCCATCAAACCCCGGATGCAGTTGCGGGAAAATAAAGCCCATTTCACCGCTACCGCCCAACACCACATTAGGATTAGCCTGAGACGCCTCCATCAAAGCCGTTGGATTCGCCTTAGTGCGAATCACCTTCCCATCATGGCGTCGGGCAATCTGCTCTATAGCACTCGACGCATGGACGGGCACAACAACAGAGCTTCTAGGATTAGCCCTTAAAATCATACTTACCATCAAGCTCGTCAACAGCTCACCCCGAATCGGCATCCCAGATTCATCGACTAAAATCATCTGTTCCCCATTTGCCGACACCTGAACGCCAAAATTAGCCTTCAAAGCCTCAACCACATGACCAAGCTGATTGAGCAACGCCTCCCGCTCGTTTCCAGACAGAGCCGATTGATTCAAGCTGGCATTTAGCACGACCGCATCAGAGCCAAACTTAGCCAGTAGTTGCGGCAAAACTGCACCGCTAACAGCATAAACATAGTCGATCACCACCTTCGAGCCGCTGTAGCGAATTGCCTCAACGTTCAAAAGCTTTTCAAAAGCAGTGCTGTAGATATCAATCACCTGGCTGGGGTAAGCCATATTACCGATTTCATCGATTTGTGCCCGTCGCAAGTCTTCCTTGAAATAAGCCCCCTCAATTTTTTTCTCTTGAGATTTCGAGATATTGATGCCTTGGCGATCGAAAAATTCAATCAAAATGTGATCGGGTCTGTCTGGATGCACCCTTACATGAATACCACCAACAACCGCCAAAGTATGAGAGACCGTGCGAGCAACAGGTATTGCTGTTGCTTCGAGGTTCTGGATATTAACGCCAACCGACATTAAACCAGCAATCAAAGAGCGACTCACCATGCGCGAAATACTGCGCTGATCGCGAGATACCATTACCTGGGAACCAGGTTTCAACGTCGAACCGTAAGCGGCTCCCAACTTAACCGCAAATTCTGGCGTGATGTCAATATTCGCCAATCCGCTAACACCACGCTGTCCAAACAGATTGCGATGAGCCGTATGACCCCAGATTAAGTTGATGTTTAACGTTGCACCTGATTCAATTTGTTTGCTTGGCCAAACGCGCACGCTGGTATTAATTTGGGCTTCTTCGCCCACAGTGGAAAGAGAACCCACCACAGCCGCTTCCAAGACATGAGCGCGACGGTCTATTCTTGTCCCCCGACCGATAACGCACGCACGCAGACTTGCTTCCTCGCCAATAATTGCTCCGTTCCAGACAATGGGACGCTTCAGGTTAGCATCAGAGCCGACTGTTACATTGTCACCAATTACAGTTCCTGCATCAATCTTGACCCTCGGCCCAATGCGGCAGTTGCTACCAATCATGCATGGCGCTTCAATCTTAGCTGTAGAGTCAATATAAGTGTTCTGGCCAATCCACAGTCCGGGGGACTGCTCTTTATAGGCAAAGTCCAGTTTAACTTTTTGCAGCAGACCATCATATTGGGCGTCGCGGTAAGCATCTAGGTGGCCGACATCGCACCAGTAGCCTTTGGCGATATAGCCGTACATTGGCTCATCGTTTTCCAACAGCAAGGGGAACAAATCTTTGGAGAAATCACATTCCTGATTTGCTGGCAGATAGTGCAATACTTCCGGTTCTAGGATGTATGTCCCGGTGTTGACCGTATCTGAAAAAATCTCGCTTGTAGAAGGTTTTTCTAAAAAGCGACTAATTCTATGTTTTTCATCAGTAATAACTACGCCAAATTCAATTGGATTTGGAACCTGGGTTAAAATCAACGTCGCTTTTGATTGATGTTTTTTATGAAATTTAATTGCCTCGGTTAGGTCGAAATCGGTGATACTATCGCCGCTAATGACTAAAAATGTGTCATCAAGTAATTCGGCAATATTTTTGACACAGCCAGCCGTGCCAAGAGGCTGGTCTTCCTCTACGGCATAAGTAATTTGGACTCCAAAATCGCTGCCGTCTTGAAAATAGTCTCGCATCACATCTGGGAGATAGTGCAGGGTAGCAATAATCTCAGTAATATGATGCCGTTTTAGTAAGTTGATAATATGTTCGGCAATGGGCTGATTCAGGACGGGTACCATCGGTTTGGGGAGATCGCAGGTCAGCGGACGAAGCCGCGTTCCAGATCCGCCAGCCATTAGTACTGCTCGCATAAGTCCTCCTGGTTATTTGCACTTTTCACGGCATCATCTCTTATAGTTAGCGTTCCACTTGCCTTTCTTTTAGTGTCCTACGGCCTTGGATTTTAGGGTATCCTCGCCTATAGGATAGAACAACAGTCTGTTGTTCTTTAGCTGGGGGCGCGTTTACCATGTCATGCGGGCATAAATTTTGTCTGCTAAAACCTAGTCGTACCTTTTTAGGCAAAGAACCTAACCGCTTTTTGTCTCGCCTAAACCCATGGCCCTAGACAATGGAATTGGGATTTATGACTCCTGTCAATCCTACTTTGCCCTGTGGCTGGAAGCAATTCGGTAGACGCAGCTACACTTAAGTATGAGGCTGTTGCTCTCTATCCACTGAAATTGCTGCCAATCAATTGGCGCTTGTGTGGCTTGCTGAAATTTACATTTTCTTGCTTTGGAACTAAACTTGGTCGGTTGTAATAAAGGGTTGATCAAATGGGTACGTTAATCGCCTTTTTGTTGCTGGGGGGTTATGGATATGGTGCTTGGAGGTTCTGGAAGGGGTTTCGGCGGACGAATTTTAGTCAGGGTAGACTGATGTTGGCGCTGTTGTGGCCCGCTTTGGTGATAAGTAATAAAGCTTATCGTCAGAACTTTAGAAAAGCGCTAAAGGGTTAGAGGTAAGGCTGAAGTAACAATTAAAAAGGCAAAGGAAAGAGATAAAGTACGGCTGTGGCTGATTGGTGGTACTCACGAGAGTGCTAGGTTGGCGATCGCTCTTGCTGCTGTTAATATCCCCTGTACGGTTACGGTAACGACATCGGCGGCGCGATCGCTCTATCCACCTTCTCCCATATTACGAGTCTGGGTAGGTTATTTGTCTGCCGTTACCCTTGACTCGTTTTTGCACGAAGAGGGAATTGTGGCAATTTTAGACGCCTCGCATCCTTATGCGGTGGAGATTTCTAAGCTAGCGATCGCTTCTTCAATTGAGCAAAATATTCCTTATCTGCGCTACGAACGCCCAGCACTAACAGAATTGCCACAGGCTGAAATGTCTGTACCGCAAGTAATTTCACTAGACAGTTTCGATACTCTTATTACTGGAAACTATCTCCAAGGACAGCGAGTGCTGCTGACCCTGGGTTATAGAACGTTACCCTTATTTAGTTCTTTGCAAGACAAATCTACTTTATTTGCCCGCATTCTCCCCTCCCTCACAGCTTTAGAAGCAGCTTTGGCGTCTGGGTTTACACCAGACAGGCTGATTGCTATGCGTCCTCCCGTCTCAGCAGAATTGGAAAAAGCGCTGTGGCGTCAGTGGAAAATTTCCCTCGTAGTGACTAAAGCCTCTGGAAGCGCTGGGGGAGAAGACGTGAAGCGGATAGTTGCAGCTGAGTTAGGTGTCAAGTTGGTGGCGATCGCCCGCCCAGAAGTTGACTACCCGCAACAAACCAGCGATTTATCAGTTGCACTGGAGTTTTGCCGCTTTCATATTTCGTCAGGGTTTCCACCTAGCTGACGCACCAACTCAGCTAGTCTTTCAGCGCGTTGACGTTCTTGTTCAGCGCGTTGACGTTCTTGTTCTGTCCGCTCTTCAGAGAATAGCAGCATTTGCCCGTCGGCATTCCACCACCGCAGCCAGCAGCCAGTTTTGCCTTCATGGGTTCCCTGCCATTGACCCAGGAATAAGTCTAAGCCAGGAATCCAATAACGTCCAGCGCTATCTGGCGATCGCCGCTGATAACGCCCATCAACGAGAGCATAGACCTCTAAGTGACCTGTTTTTGGTTGAAAGATAACGTAAACGGGAACTTTGATGACTTGCTCGTAAAAATACCATTTGCCGATGCGCTGTTCAAACTCGACGGAATACTCTTCCCCATATGTGGACGAGAGAAATTCCATCACCACTTGGGGGATCGTGCCTTCTGTGTGGGGAGTATAGCTGCGGCGGGGTTCAGGACTTTGCCAGGGTTGTACGGGACGCACGAACATCCAATCTGGGGCTTTGCAGGTGATGCGGTCGTCGATCGCAGCACATAGGGCAAAGTTAGAGACTATTAAAGCATCTTGTAATAGCTCTGGAAATGCAATTAGCAATAATTGGCGCAGTGCTGCTGCTAGTAGAGGCTGGTCTTCATTTTCCACAGGGTCATCTGGTAAAACAAAATCATCAGGTAAGAGAGGCCAAGTAATTGTCGGCTGGGGGGCTGGGGTTGTGGCGATCGCAGACATAGACAACCTCTTAACGATGTGAGATTTTAGATTTTAGATTTTGGATTAATCCAAAATCTAAAATTCTTTAGAAAGCTTGTATCCACTCACGGACATCGTACTCAGTCCAGACACCGTTTTGCCAGTAGGGATCTGCTTCAATTAGCCCGCGAACGGTGGCTTCATCTTCGGCTTCATAGATGCCAAAGACTTTAGTTAAATCCTTAGTGGGGCCAATTGTAATTAGGACACCCGATTCTTTTTGTTTGGCAAGTACATCGAGATGAGCTTGTCGGTGGGGTGCGCGTTTTTCTAGAACATCCTCACAGTAACTTCCCCACATCACGTATTTAGTCATATTATTTGCGCTGAGATAAACGATTGCTTCTAGGGTTTAAGTTATCATAGTTAAAGCCAATATTTGTCCGGCGATCGCATTTTTTCTTCAAACAATACAGGATACAACCATGCTGTTAGATGTTCGCCTTTTGACAGTTAAAGACTATCATCGTATGACGGAAGCTGGTATTTTTGATCCAGATGAACGAGTTGAATTACTTGCAGGGCAGATTATAAAGATGGCAGCTAAAGGAACAGCGCATGAATCGGCAATTACGCGCACGGAAAGGTTGCTGAGGAACCTTTTAGGAGAGCAGATTTTGCTTCGTCTACAGTCTCCTATCCAGTTAGACGATTACTCGGAACCAGAACCGGATATTTCCGTTGTCGTGCCAGATCCGCTATATTACGAAGACCACCATCCTACTAGGGATGAAGTTTATCTAATTATTGAGGTAGCAGATACAAGTCTGAGTCGCGACTTAGAATTTAAAGCGGGAATTTACGCTCAATCGGGAATCTCCGATTATTGGGTGTTAGATGTTAATAACCGTAAATTGCACGTATTTAGAGAACCGAGTCAAGATGGTTATCAAAGACAAATGATTCTTTCAGAAAATGCAAGTGTTTCCCTCTTGGCGTTTCCTGATGTGACTGTTGTTGTTAAAGAGATGTTGCGAAGTGCGATCGCTCCTTAGATTTTGCTTAATCTATTATTGTATTTTTGAATTTATAAAAAAGATAATAAATAATAAAATGAAGTCAAGGAGCGATCGCGCTTCGTGAAACATATTGCTGCTGGTATTTAGGGATTTAAAGCATTATTTTTTAGGTTATCAATTTCAGCAATAGGCAACAACAATGTATCTTCTATTTCCTGCCGCACTTCAGGCGATACGTTAGAAGCACTATTCAGACAATCGACAAGCAATTTATTAGCATCGTAATATTGCTCTAGCCGTTCCATTTGCGCCTCGCTAAACCCCCAATCGCGACCGATATTGCGATACTCCCTCATCACATATCTTAACTCCTCAGTCCAAGCAGGGCCGTTAGCCTCCCACCAGGCTCTATATCCTTGTGTATCTTTAATCAGTTCAGGTAGTTGGTCTTTAAGTGTTTGTTGAAGTTTTTGGAGCCATCGCTTGAGTTCAGGATCTAGGGCATATTGACTAGCAAATGTACCACCAAGGGCATGGTCACGCGCCAAGTTAAGATCCAAAAGAAGGGCACAGTCAAGAGCAAGGCCAGTAGCACATTTATTTTTAAAATCATTGCAGAATTCATTAGTTAGGTCGCTGTTTAATGCATGAGCAAGGGTAGTGCTAAGGATTGTGGGCATAACATTACGGCGGTCAAGAGCAAAAGCAAAATAAAAAGCTCTAACGGCGGCTGGTTTGAAGCGAACCTCGACTGAAAGGGATTTTTGTTTAACCCAGACTAGGAATTTCTGCAATTGCTCATCAACACGCACAATCGCATCAACTTCTTGCTTCATCAACCGTAGTAATTCATCAGCAGGCTTCAGCATACCAGCCGCCAGCAAAAATACTTCGCTCCAACGTGGTTCAGCGATATATTTGACCAGATTTTGCCAATTATAACTATCAACAAAGTTTTTTGCAGTGAAATACTCTTGAAACGTTAGATGTGAAAAAGAGTAAATTTCCCGCGATCGCTCTACTAATAACCCATGTTGCGCCTCAACTGATTTCAGCACAGCCTTACTATTTCGTTTCAAAGCTTTTGGTTCAGTTTGAGCATCTGGTAAAGTGCGGAGATAGTCAGCGATAATTTTGTGTATTGTGTCTTGTTCAAAGAAGTAATCGCCCCGTTCAAACATAATAAATGCCACCTGAATCAGCATTTGTTTCTTGTCTTCCAAAGACAAATTGCGATAAGCTTCATCCCGCTGAATGCCCCTAGACTCATCCCACCTTTCGAGCAGAATATCTAGTCCTTGTTCATACAGCTTGGCGCGGTTCGAGGGAAATTCAGACTTTTCTTGAAAAAATAAGCAAGCCAGATTTAGCAATATGGGCGTTACAGCCAGTTCTCGGATTTGCTCATTTTCTGGCAGATGCAAATTTTCAACAAACTGATTAGCCTTAGCTTCTCCCTGCTCATTTGAATTCCTGCCAACCTCTACAAACCATTTTTTAGCAAATGCTTCGATTTGCTCATAGTTAAAATCTGCTACCTCGACATTATCGAAGTTCAAACTATCCCGCTGATTGGCAAGCTGGGCGGCAATTCGACAAGTGATAACAAACTGGTTTTTAAAATATTTACTAGAAAAAGTGCAAACTTCTGTCAGCACTTCATCACCAACATCCGCTTTAACTTCATCCAATCCATCCAGCAAAATAAAAAATCTACCTTCATAGAGCAAGTTTTCAACTTGCTGATGTGAAATATCGCAGATGGTCAATTCTTGGCTGATATAGTTCAATAACCTGAAATCACCTATACGCTTTCTAGCGAAAGCCTTTAATTCTATAAAAATCGGTATGCGATCGCCTTGAAATTCGCCTTGATTACACTGAATTGCTAAAAACTTCAAAAAAGTGGTTTTACCCGCTCCTGGTTTGCCCAGCACCATCAGCTTAGAATACCTTGTTACTGCTTCTAGACCTGGTACTTGTGGCTCACGGACTTTGCCCAAGCCCAAGCGATCAAAATTATCTGTAGCTGGGTTGAAGCTTTGAAAGTCAGAAATATCTAATTGTCTAGTGCTGGGTAGCTTTTCCAGAACGTTGACATGAATATAAATGTCGTCTATTCCAACCCGCGAGTCAACATCCAAAATGCGTAAACGTCCGCACTGTTCTTGGATTTTGTCGTGGCGATAGGGATGCGATCGCACTCTTCGCACTAACTCATCTATATCATTCTCTGGAGAGTCCGCGATCGCCTCTTCACGTTCTACTAAATTAGTAGTTTCCAACCTGGTCTCTTCTGCACTTCCTATCTCTTCTACGTGCCTTTTATCCGTGACAATAGAAGAACATCCACCTAATAACTCAGGCTTGTAATTGGCAAATAATACGAGTAAGTCTTGCCGTTTTGAGCGGCGTTCGTCTGCAAAATCATTTGTCAGGCCAAATTCCTTGCATATTTTTTCAAGATGTTTTCTGACAGTTGCAGGCGTGATGTGCAGAGATTGCGCGATCGCTTCATCTGTCTCGTTAGCCAGAAATCTTAGCAATACCTCTTCCCGCCTCTTAGTCAAACGATTAAATATTGCTTTGAAATGTTGTTGATTCATACTTCTGGGCACTTCACAACGCAGAGTACACATCTGTGTACTCTCTCTATTCACAAAGACTCACAGCATGAGTAGTGGGTGTGTACTAGGCTAGCGCAAATATGAAACTACACCAACAAGCTATAAAGGATGCAAAGCCAACTATGAATAATCACATCACATCCACCATTGAAGTGTTAGACTCTGGCTGCGCGGAGTTAGATTTTCAAGGTCATTGCTTACGCTATACAGGAACGGCAGAAAATTTAAAGTTCGTTGCTGAAGACGTGCTTTTAGCACTTGGTCTAAATAAAGCTGTCTTGAATCAAATTCCCGAAGAGTTTAAGGATTTGGTCTGTACTTGTGTAGACAGAAAAGGCCAGCTACTTATTTGGAAAGAATTAGTCCAGACAGTAAACCAGGACGGGCTTGATTATCTCATTAGCCGTACTAGCAAACCAACCGCACTTGAGTTTCAGAAGTGGTTGTACAAAGAAGCACTTCCCTTCCTCCGCAAGATAGCTTGAGTTTGCACAGTTATCCACCTGCAAATTAAGGATACGGTTGGGGAATAAAAAGTAGCGATCGCCCTCCCCCTAATCTCAACAAAAAAGCCCGCCTGCGCGGGCTTCTTTTGTATAGCCGCACCCTTTATGGTGTCGGCATAAACATCTAACTTCTCAAACTAACGCGGAATTTCTCAACTAGCGCCTCCCGTACTTTGTTGTGTACAGGATCTACATCTGCATCCGTGAGAGTGCGATCGCTTGCTCGATAAACTAACCGCAAAGCTAAACTTCTCTGCCCTTCTGGTACGTTTTCTCCGCGATACTCATCAAACAACTCCACCGAATCCAATAACGCACCCGCCGCCTTAGTAATGGCTTTTTTAATCTCGGCTACCGTTACCTGGACTGGTGCAAAAAAGGCAATATCGCGATCCGATGCTGGATAAGTCGAGAAAGTACGCAATTTAGGCGTCAATTTCTCATCCTCAGCCAAAGCTTCTAAGAACACATCTAAATCCAACTCGAACGCATAAACTGCATCTGGCAACCCTCTTTCTTGCCGCAATTGGGGATGTAATTGCCCAAACGTTCCCAGTCGATTTCCCTGCACCCACAAAGAAGCCGTGCGTCCTGGATGCAGGCGCGGATCGCGTCGATCTGGTTGATACTCTACCACCAAACTCAATCGCTGAAACACGCTTTCAAGAACGCCTTTGGCTTCAAACCAAGTCATCGGCTGTTCTTTACCTCCCCGCGTCCATTTTCCGATGATTGGATCTCCGCCAATAATACCAGCTAAGCCATCCGCTTCTATTAGCCCTTCCTCTTCTCGCCAGAATATCCGCCCAATTTCAAAAGCATTCAACGCACCATTTCCCTGTTCTAGGTTGTATTGAAAAGCTTCAATTAGTCCGGATACTAATTCAGTTCGCAAAGCTGAATATTCGCTAAACATAGGATTAGCGATCGCTACCTGTCTCTCTCCCCCCGCTGATGCATTCACCGCGTAGGAGTAGTGCATTACTTCTGTCAGTCCCGCCGCCCTTAAAGCTTCTCTAATTTGGCGCGTTAGCTGCTGGTCTAATGAAAGATAACCTGCCTCGCTTTCACTTGGCAACTCGTCGCAAAAGTTGTCATAACCGTATAGGCGGGCAATTTCTTCAATCAGATCTATTTCTCTTTCTAAGTCTCGATAGCGATAAGGCGGTACCGTAACCTTCCACACTCGTTCGTTATCTGCTACAGGATTAACCTGACATCCCAAAGCTGTTAGGATGCGCTTCATGTCTTTTGCTTGAATGTCCCCTATTTCTTCTCCCAAGTCAATTGGGCCTAAGATTTGGTTAACTCGGTCTAGACGCAGTTCTATGGAACGACTCCATATGGCAGGATCGGGTCGCGTGTCGGCGATTTTTTGTTGTACTGGTTGTCCAGATGCTAACTCACCAATAAGCGCGATCGCCCTAGCGCAAGCTATACCCAATTCTGCCTGGTTGACTCCCCGTTCGTAACGACCGGAAGCCTCAGTTCTTACCCCTTGACCGCGTGCAGATCGCCGAATCGCCACCGAGTCGAACAGCGCCGCTTCTAAGACTAAATTCATCGTTCCTTCATAAACTTCTGTTTCTTCTCCACCCATGACGCCAGCAAGGGCAACTGGCTTGTCGTTGGCGGTAATCAACAGGCTTTGCGTCCCCAAGTTGCGGGTTTGCCCATCCAGTGTTTTTAGGGATTCCCCTTGGCTTCCATATCTGACGCCTATCGTCAAACTATCTCCACCAGCGACAGATTGCAGGCGATCGCGGTCAAAGGCGTGCAGCGGCTGACCCCACTCCAGCAATATGTAGTTGGTAATATCTACAACATTGTTAATCGGGCGTACCCCAGCCGATTGCAGTCGCTGTTGCAACCAAGCGGGAGAAGGGGCAATTTTTACACCTTCTATAACTGTCCCTATGTATGCCGGACAGGCTTGGGGTGCTGAAATTCGCAAATTAAGATTTCCGTTTTCAGATGGTACAGACACCTCGGGTGCTTGCGGTATTCTTACCGTTGCCCCAGTTAGCGCTGCTACTTCCCGCGCCACACCTACCATGCTCAGGGCATCCGCACGATTTGCCGTAGATGTCAAGTCTAGAATTACATCATCTAGACCCAGCAGCGGTCTGGCATCTGCGCCTAATTTGGGGTTTTCTAGGTCAAAAATGTGAATTCCAGCCGATTCTTTAGCCAAACCAAGTTCAGCCAGAGAACAAATCATCCCCTCGGAAGGGACGCCTCGCAGTTTGGCTGGTTTAATTTTTAAATCGATTTTGGGAAGAAAAGTGCCTATCGTCGCGATGGGCACATAAATGTCAGCCCTCGCGTTAGATGCGCCGCAGACGATATTTAAAGGCGAAGAAGCGCCAATATCAACCTGGCAGACGCTTAATTTATCTGCATTAGGGTGGGGTTCGCGGCTGAGGACTTTGCCGACAACGACACCATCAGCCCAAGTGCGTCGATCCTCGATGTCTTCCACCTCAAACCCAGCCATAGTTAGCGTGTGAGCCAACACATCCGGGGTAATTGTCACGTCCACCAATTCGCGCAGCCAGGAAAGAGAGATACGCATTTACTCTAAACTTAGATCTACCTCAGCCCGTTCATTTTACCGTCCCTATGAGAGACTGCGGCTATCTTTACATCTCAAGGGTTAGTTAAAATATAAATAAGTATTATCAAGAGCCATTAGTTATTATCGCGGTCTTCATAAGCCGCGGCGCTGAGGAGCAGAGTATACCCTACGTAGGGAACTAGGTATTATTTCTAGGTAAATTCGTTGGCCTGTATTAATTTTTATCAGGGGCGAAAATAAAAAAACTGGGCTTAATTACAACCCGAAAATAGCAGTAAGAGCGCGTGATGAGGTCAGCGAGGAAAATTCTTTCTCTGTTTCTTTATTACTCTCTTGTACCTGTTTGTCCCTCTATACGTGAAATGAAAGCATATACCTAAGCTTTATGGGTAAGGGGGTGTCACCACTTATTAGCTACATATTTACATTGTCTGAGTTTATACTATTATAGGTAAAGTGTTTTATCGGTAAATTTAGTATCCAATGCCAAATACATTGGGTTAGCGGTACAGGTAAAGGTTGTATAAAATATTTAGATGAAGTATGGCCAAATTATAAATATATAAGTCTACATAAAGCATTAAGCAAAATTAAGCTAACTTTAGCAACTCTTTAAGATAATTGCCTGTAAAGTAGGCGGCTATTTCGCAGTTATAGCGGGATAATAGTAAAAAGTAAGATATCCTGGTCTTAAACACGGTTTAATAAAGCTAAGGCAACCAATAGCTCAGGGAATACATTCAGGAAAGGGTTCCCTGGGAAGCAGTGGTGCAAAGCTGAAAGCTTTTAAGTCAATATATTAGTTAAAGCGCGGACTTGTGTGCCATCGGTGACGCTGAATGAGCTACTGCCTAAACCCAGCCTGTCCCAATCCCCAGAATCCGACGGATACCGAAATCTGTCGGGCGTGTAACTCTAAAATACTGTTGCGCGATCGCTACAAAGTTATAAGGTCGCTGGGTCAAGGGGGTTTCGGAGCCACCTTCTTGGCTCAGGATGAAGGGTTGCCCGGTGAACCCTGTTGCGTGATCAAGCAACTGCGACCATCGACAACTGCCCCCCAAGTTCTAGAAATGGCACGGGAGTTGTTTGCCCGAGAAGCCAGAACGCTCGGCAAAATTGGCAATCATCCCCAAGTACCAAGGCTCTTGGACTACTTTGAAGATAGCCAGCAATTTTATCTCGTGCAGGAATACATTAGCGGTTATACCCTACAGCAGGAGATTAAACGCGATGGCCCCATGAGCGAAGCTGGAGTCAAACAATTCTTGAGCGAAATCATCCCCGTTCTGGAATACATCCACAGCCAGCAGGTAATTCACCGGGACATCAAACCAGCAAACATGATTCGTCGCGAGCAAGACCGTAAACTGGTTTTGATTGACTTCGGAGCTGTCAAAAATCAGGTGAGTCAAGGTGGTGCCTCTAGCAATTCAGATCAGACAGCTTTGACAGCTTATGCGATTGGCACGCCAGGATTTGCGCCTCCAGAGCAGATGGCAATGCGCCCGGTATATGCCAGTGATATATATGCAGTTGGGGTTACTTGTATTTATCTATTAACGGGTAAATCACCCAAGGAATTAGAATACGATCCAAAAACGGGTGAAATGCTCTGGAAAAAGCAAGTTTATATCAGCGATCATTTTGCTGATGTGATGAAGAAAATGTTAGAGGTTTCAGTTGCTCACCGCTTTCAGTGTGCTGAGGAAGTTCTGAGAGCGCTTGATCTTGAACCCTATCTTGATAGTTTGGAGCAGGGCTTGGCGACCAAATCCAAACCCTCAATCCGCAATCCTGGCTATCGCCAATTCCACTCAGGCGATCTAGGACCGCAGACTTCCCCCAATGCAAACTCATCTGCCTCATCTAGATTGGCACAGGCAGCCGCGATACGGGCACGCCGCGCCAAGATGGAAAATACGGGAACTCCGCAGATGCATAACGGGGCTGGAAGCGGGGCTTTTATTGGTAGAAACCCAACAACTAGCACGTTGAAGAACAGCAATTCTTCAGGAAAGCCAAAAGGGCCCATAAAATTGGATGCGCCTGGTGTTATAACAGCGTATGCAAAGGGGCGCCGCGATTTTGCCCAGATGGATTTGAGCCTGCTAAACCTAGAAAAAGCAAATTTATCTGGGAGTATTTTTCACCAAACGAAGTTAGTTAAGACTAACTTACAGGCAGCAGACCTAGCTAATGCTGATTTTGGGCGCGCGAGTTTAAGTAAGGCCATTCTGCGAGATGCGAACTTGGGCAGAGCCTACTTTAATCAGGCCGATTTGGAAGGAGCCGATCTGCGAGGAGCGGATCTAAGCTATGCCTATCTCAGCAATGCCAACATTCGCGGAGCTAATCTATGTGGTGCGAATCTCAGCAATGCCAAAATTACTGAGGAACAGCTAGCAACGGCTAAAACAAATTGGGCAACAGTGTTACCCAGCGGTAAGCGTGGCTTTTGGTAAATATGAGCTAAAATTATTTTTTCGTCAAAAAAATGACAGCCATTGCGTTAGCTACAAAATTGGTTGATCTAGACGGGAAGTAAAAATTTATCTGTTTATTGTTAGAGTTATGAAATTGCAAGACATTCTGGCCAAAAGCCTGAAAGTAAGTATCGGTGCGATCGCTGCTGACAAAGAACTGTCCAAGCAGATCGAAATCCGGCTTAAAGAGTTGGGTCTTTTCGGTGCGCCCGCAGATGGAGTGTTTAACAAAATCTCTATAGCAGCATTAAAAAAGTTTCAAATACTAACGCAATCTGGAGAGTACGATCACCTTGGCTCGGTAACCGCCAAAAAATTAATTGAGACCAGGAGTTTACCCTCAACAAAAATAAAGCTGCAAAACTTCCTTGGGACAAACCTAAAATACAACTATGAGGCGATCGCTACTGACAAAGATCTTACTAAGCAAATCCAAGTTCTACTAATAGGATTAGAGCTGTTAGACGCGCCTGCTGATGGGAACTTTGGCCCTGTATCCGCAGCGGCTTTAAGGATGTTTCAAGAGCTGATGCAATGTGGCGAACCCAACTACCTCGGAGCTTCCACTGCTGAAAAACTGATTGAAGCCAAGGCAAGTGATATCCCGACGCCACCGCTGAAGTTGGGTACAGACTTGGCTAGCTGCATTGTCAAGTATATGCAGTCTCAGGGATACAAAATTTTTCAAGGCCCCAAACAGTACAATATTGTCTACCTTGAGGGGATGAATGCTGATGGCAGCCTCAACAAGGATACCCCCAACCAGTTCAACGACCGCCGCATGGTAATCCAGATCCTCAATGGCATCCCTGGTATAATCGGCAACTGGGAAGCAACAACGGAGCCTGGGGATTATTACACTTATTACCCTATGAACGACGGCGGAGCCGCCCGGGTTAAGTTCGGACAGTATAAAGCTTGGCAGGTAGGAATACACGGGAACGCCGAACCTCACGAGGCGCTGGTACAGGTTGGAAATATAACTGTTTACCGCGACTTTAATAAAGATTTCAGTCGCGCTGGCGATAATACAGACGCCGGACTTTTTGGTATAAACCAACACTGGGGTTACGATATGGCCTATAACGATGTCCATAATGCTAGTGCGGGATGCTTGGTAGGACGCAACAGAGAGGGACATCGGGAGTTTATGAGAATAGTCAAGCAGGATAAGCGTTATCAGGCGAATAATGACTATATGTTCTATACCGCCGTTATTCCTGGCGACGAAGTGGTTAAGAAGTTTCCCCCTAAGTAGAGTTAGTTTTGGCTTGCAAGTTTTTGAGTTTTGAGTTGTATTAACGCCTGCTCAAAACTCAAGGCTAAATTTTTAAAACCAGTACCTGTTCGCCAGCGGGGATAAATGTTGTGCCGACTGGCACAACGGCAAGTCCATTGGTATTAGCTAGATTAATTAAATTGCCAGAACTGTGGCTACCACCAGCTAGTTGAAATTCAAAATCACCGTCTTTTAAGTTTAGACAGCCCCACAGATAACTTTCGCGTTTGCCATCCGAACGCAAATCATGAAGCGATCGCGCTTTTACCCAAATTGGCTCCCAACCTTGAGATAAACCTGATAATTTTCTCAAAGCAGGTTGTACAAAGCGCCAAAAACTTACTAATGCTGAAACCGGATTCCCCGGTATGCCAAAATACAGCACGGGTTTGTTAATGAATAATTGGTTTTCTGCTGCGCCACTCCCCATCTTCCTGTTTTGTGGGAAGGTAGCAACAGTTAGAGGTTTGCCTGGTTTGACGGCGACAGAGCGGATGTGTATTTCAGCACCTAGTTGAGCGAGAATTTCCTCAACATAGTCGTAATCGCCAACCGAGACGCCGCCAGTGGATAAAACTATATCAGCGGTGGATATGGCGCTGGCGATCGCTTCCTTAAGTGCTTCTCTCTCATCGCGCACAATTCCCATCATCAGTGGGATTGCGCCACTTTGCGCGACTATTGCAGCTAGAGCATATTGATTTGAGTCTACAATTTTTCCCGGTTGCAGCGGTTGGTCTGGCGTCACTAACTCATCGCCAGTGGATAAAATTGCCACGCGGGGGCGTCGGTACACTGGTAGCTCAGTACACTGTGCTGCGGCTAAAACGGCGATTTCTGGAGCGTTGAGAGCTATGCCCGCAGGTAGTAGGGGCGTTCCGGCTTGGTAAAATGCGGCGCGGTGACGGACAAAGGCTTGGGGCTGGGGTGCTGTTAATATGACAACGCGATCGCCTTCTCGCTTTGTCACTTCCTGCATTACAACCGTATCCGCCCCATCTGGCATCATGCTACCCGTTAAAATGCGGGCAGCTTGTCCTGGTTGGATGGTAACTTGAGGTTCAAAGCCACAGGGAATTTCTTCGACAATTTCTAAAATGGCTGGCTGTTCGGCGCTACAGTTTTGCACATCGGCGTAACGCACGGCATAGCCATCCATCGCAGAATTATCCCAGTGGGGAAAATCTAGCTGGCTTGTCACTGGTGTCGCCAGAATGCGTCCCGCAGCGGAAGATAAGTCTACAACTTCGGCATCTTGCTGACTATCTAGAGGTTGCACCAAATTTAAAATAAGTGCCTCTGCTTCATTAACTGGCAACATACTCATCAACCTAGCCTCAAGACTCTAATGCTCAGTTTATGGCTTGTTAAGGGCGATCGCGTCGATATTTGTCGCAACTTTCATCTGGCGTCTTTAGTCACAAACAGGCAAATTTATCAACTTATAAATTTGCCCAAGGACAAAAATCTCAAAGCTGAGGGCATAACGTTAGCTGCGCTTAATATGAAAAGTAGCAAGTCCAAATTCCCCCCCTCCCATGACTATTGAACCAAGCGATCGCCACTTTCCCAAAGTGCCGATCCAGCGACGGGTTTATGCCTTTGCGATTGATTTTGTGGCAGTTTTGATATTTACGTTGCCGTTTGGTGGCGCTATTCCCGGCGTCCAGTTTTCTCAGGTGCTAGTTTTTGTCGTCGCTTGGTGGCTGTTGCGGGTTGTATTGGTAGCGAAGAATCAGGGACAAAGCTTGGGACGTTGGGCGCTGGATATGAGAGCGATCGATCCTAAGACTGGGAAGACGCCAGGGCTGTTGGAATTGTCCAAGCGGGAGGGAATTCTGGGTTTTTGCGCTCTTTTAGCTACGATCGGGCTATATATTGGTTTTGGTAACGGTGTCTCTCTTATACTGCTAACTGCTCCTTTGGCGGCAGATTGTGGCGCAGCTTTGATAGATGAAAATCAGCAAGCATTGCACGATCGCTTGGCGCGATCGCTCGTTGTCGCCTCACGTCGCGGATTTTCTTTGGACTTGAGAGTTAAAAAATTACTTGCCGAAGTGACCCGTCGTGTGAAATAATAGAAATTTGTGTCTAACGCTATCCCAACCGTTTTAGTAGAATTATGGCAGCCAAGAAGGGCGTCCGGCTAATTATTACCTTGGAATGTACCGAGTGTCGCTCAAACACAGCGAAGCGATCGCCCGGTGTTTCCCGCTATACAACCACCAAAAACCGCCGCAACACGACGGCGCGACTGGAACTGAATAAGTTCTGTGCCCATTGCAACAAACACGTACTACACAAGGAAATCAAGTAGATGTTAGTTGGTCTCTAGCCCTTTGCCCTTAGTTAATTGGCTCGCGATCGCTAACAACTCATATTTCAGACGCGATGAATCGCGTTTCTACAACTCAAAAAACGAAGCTAAGAACTCCAATGACCTACTATCGTCGTCGCCTTTCCCCCATCAAACCCGAAGACCCCATTGACTACAAAGATGTAGAGCTGTTGCGGAAATTTATCACAGAGCGTGGTAAAATATTGCCGCGTCGCATTACTGGTCTAACAGCAAAACAGCAAAGAGACCTGACCGTAGCCATTAAGCGTGCCCGCTTGGTAGCGTTATTACCTTTTATAAATGCAGAAGGATAATTAGCCTACACGCCGCCATCGGCTAGGGTAGTTGACCGAATTCCCAGTCGATAGGCAGGCTGACCGCTCGAAGTTAAACTGAATATAGTTTGTATGCTAAGACAGCTACCGGGGAACGCCAGAACTTGTGGAGAAAGGAACGCTCATTGAATTTCGACTGCATGGAGACAGGCGTCTTGCAGTTGCTGACCGTCAAGAGGGCAAAACGCATTGGATTGTGGTAGACGATCGCGGTCAATCGCACACACTCCACCCCCGGAACATTACTTATGAAGTGGCGGGGCAAAGTTATAAGCCGTCGGAAATTCCCAGCTTCTTAAAAGAAGTAGAGCAATATATAGACCCGTCGAGTCTAGAGGTAGCATGGGAAATATTGGTTGAGGATGACGAATCAGCGACGGTGGCAACTATGGCCTCGCTGCTGTTCTCAGATCAAAGCCCGCCTGTATGCTACGCTGCTCACTGCTTGCTGTCCGACGATAAAATTTATTTCAAAAAAAAGGCGGACCACTACCAGCCACGTCCCGCAGGGATGGTAGGTGAAATTAGACACCAACTGGAAGTGGAAGCGCAGAAGCTAAGAGAGCAGCAAGAATTTTTGACGCGCTTGCAGCAAAAAATAGCTGGTGAGGCAGTGGAGTGGCAGGATAGCGATCGCCACAAGTTGGAAATATTTGAAAAGTGTGTCCTCAGCCCAGAATTTGCTTCCAAGTTTGTTCAGGAAACTTTAGCCGCACTACAACGTCCTCAGAATCCTGAAGGTGCCAGAGAATTCCTGGTAGATCTAGGATGGTGGAGTCCTCACGAGAACCTGTTTCTGCGGCGCAGTCAAATTCCAGTTCACTTTCCTCATAAGGTAATAGAAGTGGCGCAGCGCTGCCTGGATATCCCGCCCCCTACTGAAGACCCGAATCGCTTGGACTTAACTCATCTAAAGGTATACACCATTGATGATGAAAGCACCCAGGAAATTGACGACGGCTTAAGCGTGGAAAATACTGCTGATGGGCGTCAGCGTCTTTGGATACATATTGCTGACCCCACCCGTCTGCTTAATCCTGGGGATGAACTCGACCTAGAAGCTAGACGCCGCAGCACTACGCTATATCTCCCTACGGGGATGATTCCGATGTTTCCACCTGCGTTGGCGACGGGGCCAATGAGTCTGGTTCAGGGTAAACTTTGTTGTGCCCTGAGCTTTGGCGTAATTTTGGATGAAAATGGTGGAGTAGCCGAGTACACCATTCATGCCAGCACGATCAAACCGACATATCGCCTCACCTACGAAGATGTAGATGAGATGCTTCAGCTAGGGATTGAGGCGGAACCGGAGATAGAGGCGATCGCGAAAGCTGCTCAACTTCGCTGGAAATGGCGACAGTCTCAGGGATCGATTAGCATCAGCATGCCGGAGGGGTTGATCAAGGTAGAAGGTGATGAAATCACCATTAATGTATTAGATGACTCGCGATCGCGCCAACTGGTGGCGGAGATGATGATCCTCGCTGGTGAAGTCGCGGCGCGTTACGGCCAAGCCCACAATCTTCCCCTGCCTTTTCGCGGTCAGCCTCAACCAGACCTGCCCTCGGAAGAAGAACTTTTGCAGCTACCCGCTGGCCCAGTCCGCTTCTGTGCTATGCGTCGCTGCATGCCCAAGAGTGAAATGGGGATTACACCAGCTCGTCACGCCGGATTGGGATTAAATACTTACACCCAAGTTACATCTCCCATCCGCCGCTATACCGACTTGCTGGCTCACTTCCAAATAAAGGCTCACCTGCGCGGCGAACCTCTGCCGTTTTCAGCAGCAGAGTTGCAAGAAATCATGTTGAGCGTGACTTCGGCGGCTTATGAGGCAACTTTGGTAGAACGGCAAACCAATCGTTATTGGGCGTTGGAGTATCTGCGCCGTCATGCGGATCAAGTGTGGCAAGCGCAGATGTTGCGCTGGTTGCGAGAAGATGACAGATTGGGGCTGATTTTATTAGAGGATTTAGGTTTAGAGTTGGCCATGTCCTTCAAGCGATCCATCGCGCTAGGCGATCGCTTGGAAGTACAAGTCAGCCACGCCGACCCTCGCGGAGATGCGATCAGGTTCCGAGAACTGGTTAATCAACAGGCTCAGGCAGCAGCTACCTAGCAAGTAAAAGTTAAAAAGTAAAAATGCAAAAGCAAGAATAAATTTATTCTTGCTTTGTCTTTTTCGGTCAAGGGGCGCTATTTCATCGCCCAGAGGCTTTCTGGAAATTGACGCGATGGGTTAGCGATCGCAGTTGTGGTTACGCGATCGCCCTTGTCAGCTATATGACAGACGCCGAAAGCGCATATTACCGGACAAGGCTCGGCTGACGGCGCCTGATGTAAAACTTGAATTAACTGCCATTTCCTTATAGAACCAAAAACTAAATAGTTAAAGGATGGTTGGACGGCTAGTTTTGGGCTAATCCAGGCATAATCATTAGGTTGCAGACATGAAACCTTTTCTGACTCCACCCCTGGCTGTGGAGTGTAGAAATCCAACAGCAAATGCGTCTTACGGTTTTTGCTGTTCATAGAATCTTCGAGGACAAAATCAATTGGCTGCGACTGGAGTATTGAGGCTATTGCTGGTAGCCGCACAAAAGCCTTCAGGTCAGAGTTATAATCTCCCCACTCACCTGTCAACCCCAGCATCCCCGCACCCAGCCAAGAACCAATTAACCAAGCTGCTAGCCACTGACGGGCTGACATTGGTAAGTCTTCCATTCGACGACGACGCAGCCACACGATTAGCAGCATTCCCCAGCCCAATCCTACAGCTAGGGCAATAGCCGCGTAGGGTTGAATTTCTGCCAAATCCACGCCTGGAAAGCTTACATTAGCAGCAAGGGCAATAAATACTGTTAAACCAGCTAAGAATAACACCCAGGCTAAACCGCCGAATCCATAACTTAATGTTGCTAGCAAACGATTTTGGGCGCGATCGCGTTTGACATAGATATTCAAAAGCCAATCAAAGGCGATCGCCGCAAGTAAAGCCATAAATGGCAATAGCTGCAACGGGTAGTAGCGGGTGCGAGTTTTAAAGAGGGTTAACTCAACAAATAAAATCAGGGGATAGCCTACCAAGATTGGCCAAGCGTGTCTTGTCCGCAGCAAAGCGTTTACCTTAGCATTACGCCACGCCAGCACTAAGCCGATGAGGGCAAACAAAGCCCAAGGGAAAGCATTAGCAGGAATGTTCCACAGGTAATACAGCAGGCCATTTCCCGCATACTCGTTATCGCTTAAATGGACAAGCTTACCTATCAGTCTTTTAAAAGGTAATAGTCCATAGCGAGATGCACTTACCCACAGCCATAGAACAGTGGGAAGAAAACCTAAAAACAATCCCAGATAGAGCCAAGGATTGGATAAATGGCGGTGACGATGATGGTGGAAAATTAGATAGGGCAACAGCGCGATCGCGGCGGGAACGATCATAAACCCTTTAGCTAAAAAGCCCAGCCCTAGACTAAAGCCTGCTAAAGTTACCCAATATCGACGGTGCTGGACGTGCCTTTCTGCTTGCAAAAATGCCCAGATTGCTAACAGTTCTAAAAATACTAGGAGAGCATCCTGAGTTCCCAAACGCCCGAATTGTACCCAAAGCGGTATGACGCTGAGAATGGCAGCGCCTAACAATGCCAGACGTGGATTTAAAAGAATGCAGCCTATTTTGTAGGTCAACAGCACGCTAAACAGACAGGCGATCGCGCTTGGTAATCGGGCACTATCTTCGCTGATACCAAACAGCATATAGCTTGCAGCAATAAGCCACTGAATGCCAAGCGTGCGATCGTAGGAGAAAGTACCCCCTGGCCTTATCCAGTCCCCTAAGTTCACAATGGCTTTTGCATGCAGCGCGTATATGCCTTCATCGTGAGCCATCAGGCTTTGCTGTGGACTTTTTAATAACAAGAGGGGAGCGACCCAAAACAGCAACGTCAGATATGGTAGTGCTGGCAATAGATGCGGGTTTTTAAACATCCAGGTTTGGATTGTATAAAAACTTTTTGATTTCAAAAGTTCTGGCATTTTAATCAAAAGAGGCTGACTGTCAATTTAACCAAGTGCAAATAATTTTTTAAAGTATATGGAAATACTGATTTTTGACAATTTATATGATGGCACATACCAGTTATATGCTTGTCCCTCATAGTGGAGACAGCTTTACAGGAATGTTCTGGTTGCAGCCGCTTTTGTATGGGCTGGAGATACTTGATAATATCAAAATTTGAAAATAATTCCTATTCAACTGCCGACTAATAATCAGAATCGGCAATTTAAAAACAAAAATTAAATATTACGGTATCAAGCCAACCGCAGGCTCCATTCAGGTTTGCACGCTAAATTCTTCTGGAGCAATTCCCCAATTTACCCAACAAATTGCCTCTCGCGCCGAGGCCATATTAGGCGGTACGCGCAATGCGTGAATGCTTCCCGTGCTGGGGCAAGTCATTTTTAATATATAAATTTGTTCTCTATCGAGATTAGCATCAATTTTTAAGAGCGCGTATTCAAGATATGTATCTAATTCTATTGCTTGTAATTCTTGACAAATTCTAGCGTAACCAATTTTCCGAATTAAGTTGCGGCGCATTTCGGCGTTACGCTCGTGTAAAAGCAATGAAGCTTGCAATTTGTGGGAAGGTATTACTTCAATTAAAATTCGTCTGAGTTGAATATTGGGTTCTTCTAAATACCATTCAGTTTGCCAATGCTGCGGGCGTACTTTGCCATATTTTTCTGGTAAGGAGACACCGTGATAATAGTAAAGACTGTAACCATCGGCAAATTTAATTGCGGCTTCGCCTTCAGCGTGGAGTCGTTGTTCGTTATCGAGATTAATTTTGAAGGGGCGATCGCACGCGAGGCAAACTTTGTCAAAAGCAAAAAGCCAGCCACAGTTACTGACTATCGACTCAAATGCTTTCCACTGTTCGGTATCGCCTCTAGCGTTTAAAACCGATATTTGAAAGTCAAATAAAGCTCCAATATCAGCCAAGGATTCGGGACAAATGCAGTTATCTAAAAAGGCGCTTACTTTTCGCCAAATTTCCTCGCCCAGTTTTGTCCAGTTTTCTTCCCCAAGCGGAGTTACCACCAACTCCCAGAGATGCGGCGAAAGTTGGCTTCGCAAGTGCTTTTTTAATTCCTGGGCGATTTTATTTCCTAAATTATTTTCTAGTGCCTTTGATAGGGATTGCCCAAGTTGCTTCCGTATTTGCCTTAGTAACGGTTTCCACAGTTTTTGCTTGGGAATGTTACCCAAAGAATTGCCGAATTCTTCTTCTAGGAGTCCTAAGTTAGCGGCGAGTTTGCTGAGAAAGAACCTCAAGGCGACAACTGGACTGTCACAAAAAATTATTTCAGGTTCGGGTTTGCCAAGTAGCGAGTAGATAGCTTTGATGGAGTTAGCGGCTTGTTGGCGATCGCTCTGTCCAGATTTACTAGCAAGCGCTTTCCATTTTTCGCTAATTACTGGCGCTAAAGCTTTTGTCTCATCGGTCAATTCTTCCGCTTTTCTGGGATATTCATCGCAAATATCATCCAGTGTGGCACCACTCAGGTCAGCCTCAGCCAACTTGGCATCCAGCAGATTAGCGCCTACTAAATTGGCAAACCTTAGATCGGCACAATTCAAATAAGTATTATTGAGATTTGCTCTCCCCAAGTTGGCACCGCTTAAGTCAGCATCAACTAAGTAAGCTCCACTTAGGTTAGCACCACTCAGATCCGCACCACGTAGATCCGCTCTGGTAAAATCTGCCCCTTGCAAGTTTGCATCTACCAAGCAGGCACGCCTTAGGTTAGCCTGCATTAAGGAAGTTCGACTTAAGTTAGCACCACTGAGATCGGCATCAACCAGGTTGGCGTAATCTAGTTGTGTCCCTGCTAGGTTCGCATCTACCAAGTAGGCACTATTCAGGTTAGCACCGTTCAGCCAGACCTCTTTTAAGCAGACGCCTTCCATGTCTGCATCTACCAAGCACGCATTATCCATCTTGGCAAACTCCAAGTCGGCACGGCTCAAGTTAGCAGCAGTGAGGTTAGCACCTTCTAACTCGGCATAATACTCATAGTCCTGTTGAGGTCGGAAGTCAGCGCCGCTGAACTTGGCATCGCTGAGAGTGTCACCGTTTAAACAGGGGGCGTCTAGATTAGCATTAGTTAGGTTCGCATCCCGTAGATTGTACGAACTTTCAAACCCCGTACCCCCTAGCTTAGTATTGCTGAGGTCGGCAAAGCCGAGGTTGGCATTCTCCAGGTTGATATTCTCTAGATCGGCATCACTTAGCAAAGCACCCCTCAAAAAGGCACCTTTTAACTTGGCATAGTGATCTTGGCGATCGCGAAAGTTGACATCCTTGAAATTAACACCTTCTAAGTCTGTCCACCGCAGATCCGCACGGCTTAGGTCAGCACCGCTTAAATCAGTCCAAGCGAGGTCGAAGGCGGGATTTAAACCAGCAGCGATCGCCTCCCTTAAAAAGTTGTCTGTTTGTGTCTTTTTAATTTTGTCGATAATAGCTTGACGTTCTGCTAACGATTTTTGAGTACTCATATCGATGTGGGTGGCGAGATGCAGATTTTTATTTTTAAGGCGCGATCGCTCTATACCCCTCATAGGCATTTTGCTTGCTTTTTCTAGAATAGAGAAACAACCAGACTATGCCAAATATCCCGTGAAGCAAGCTTCAATCGGTTCAAACCATAACTTTCAGCCTTGCCAGATTGTTTGTTTAGAGCATGAAAATGGTCGCCTGTACGCAGAAGTTGTTCAAGTTGTAACGTCGCGACAGGTGTGCTGGGTGCGTCCTTTGATGCTGGCATTACTCCCAGTTGAAGCCAGCTTGGGAACGGGTAATCTTCCCATGCCCCAAGAGTCCGCTATCTACGATTTGCGTATGGGTTCAGATCTGCTTTGGCCGATTTCTCTGTTCCGTCCAGCACTTGATACGGAAGTTATTCCGTTATTAACTATGCTGGATACTTGCGACAGCCAAACGGCGCAGACTCAACTCAATTGGTTTGTTCGCCAGGTTTGGCAAGCTAACCAGAGCGATTTTCAATCTAAAATCTAAAAACAAAAGTCCAAAAATATCGGGCGATCGCAAATGGCAGCGTTTCTTATGCATTGTATTCACAGCATCTGTTTATTCCTTATGGCGATGGCAATGCATAAGAACTATTCACCCGCTACGCTATCATTTCCAAGTAGTAGGATGATGCCAAATTAGCCCTATGTGAAATTAAGGTTTAATGCCCTATCTCTACGAAAGTCTGAATTTTATTGTGAATGGGTTTTGTGGAACTATCCAGATTCTAGCTTGAGACATCAAAGCGACGTTTCCATCAATTCAGCCGTAGCTTAGGTTAGTCTTTCGTTTGCTGGGTAAGCAAAAACAAAAGCTATGCGCTTCAAGGCTTTTAAACATTGCCTGTAGGCAAATTAAATAGGAAACAGCTTATGGGGTATATTTATGAGCTAAGCAATTGGCGATCGCTCTATGAATTGCCTTAACCTTGCCTTAATCAAATGCACTGCGGTAGCTTTCTGTAGAGGGGACGCTGCCATGTTAATAAGGTCAACCTTTTTGGCAACTAGGCGATCGCACTTGCAGTTAATATCGGCAAATAACTATAGGGAAATTTTCTTTAAACAGTTGTCAAAGTTTACGCCGAATTCACCATAATCCGGAAAAATGTAACAACAATTACACTCTTTACCGTTTCGGCTAATTATTTATACAGATGCACCAAAAGTCTAAGCGTATAAGGTCGAGTTTTGATGGTTTGTCTCGACGCTAACCGTCACTTTTTGCTTTTTGACAAGCAAATTTTTGCCAATACTGCGATCGCTAGGACTATCTAACTACTTAGAGTCACTATAAGTTGGCGCAAGGCTTAGATACTTGCTACCAGCTGAATCCTCCCGGCGTCCATTTCTGCCATGAGGAGTTCTAGCGCCTCAAAATCTACATCTGATATGTAACCCAAGCGAGTGAGTTCATAGTTTATTTCATTCTCTATATCGGGAGTTAATTTCTTAATATAGAGAGCTTTTTCTACCAGCTGCCGAATAACGTATGTAGTTCTCATAGAAACTGATACAACTGCTTTCTATTAAATTCTCTTCTAGATATAGGGGTAAAGAAGTGATCTACAGCTTCCCCCAGAGTGATCCATATCACTGTTTTTCCATTACATATTATTTGCATTAATTATGTTCGCTATAAATATTTTTGCATCAACTTTAAGATATATACCTAGAATATCTAATAAGGAAAGCACTAGAAAAGCGCCAGCCTTGCAGGTAATATGGTTTAGGATAGGAAAAATTCTAACTTATGGCTAGCGGCAGGTTAAATTTTGAGTCATCTGTCCAAGGTTGGATTTATCCTGAAAGCAGCTAACTTCAAAATATGCACAGCTAGAGTGCATATGATATAAGTAGAAAAAATTTAGTAGTAATTGACACTTAATTTAGAAATTTATAGAAAAATTTAAGAAGCGTAGGGTTTAAATGAAGATATGGCGAAATATCTCTTCAGGCTATAGGCAATACAAAAATTAACGATTATCGTCTAAGAATCCCATAGCGTTTTAGAGTTTCTAGCAAAACTTAGGAAGTGGTCATGCAAAGTACGCTTATCCGCCCCAATATTATTACAATTCAGCCTCAGGGTCATGTTAATGCATCTAATGCGCCTGAGTTTCAACGTCAACTTACAACAGCTATTTCATCAACGCAGGATAGTATTGTCTTGGTAGATATGGCTAAAGTGGAGTCATTAGATAGCGCTGGGCTGATGGCATTAGTTTCGTCTCTACGCATGGCGCATAGTCTAAATCGTAGGTTTAGCTTATGCTCAGTGTCACCATCGCTGAGAATTATTTTTGAGCTGACTCAACTAGACAAAGTGTTTGAGATTTTTGAAAATAAAACCACTTTTGAAGCAGCGATCGCAGCATAAAAACTTGAAATCCGGATTCTAGTTTGAAAGAAAAGACTGCCTTTATAGCCAGCTGTTGTATGCTACGCGCCCAAACCTTCGCTCTTGAGCGATCGCTCGCGTAGCAGTCCTCTGTCTCCCGCGATTGATAAGATAGGCTCATAAGTAGAGCAAGCAAAAGCGAGGGAAGGCTGTGACAGTTGCAGTTGAGAAATTATTAACACCGGACATTCTGCGGCCTGCTCGTTACTTAGGCAACGAGTTAGGATCCGTACACAAGCCCTGGGATGCGGCCAAGGTGAGATGGGTATTAACATATCCAGAAGTATATGAAGTGGGTGCGTCTAATTTAGGGCATATCATTCTCTACAACATACTGAACGCCCAACCCGGACAACTGTGCGATCGCGCATACCTACCCGCTCCAGACTTGGCTGTAAAATTGCGAACCACACAGACACCTCTGTTTGCTGTAGAAAATAAGCGCAGCCTCACAGATTTTGATATTTTAGGCTTCAGTCTTAGCTACGAACTGGGAGCCACCAACATCCTAGAAATGCTCGACTTAGCCGGGATTCCCCTTACTTGGAAAGAAAGGCAGAATTGGGCATCGGGCATCGGGCATGGGAACGAACAATTACCGCTAATTTTTGCAGGCGGACAGACAGCCACATCCAATACAGAACCTTATGCAGACTTCTTCGACTTCATGGCGCTGGGAGATGGCGAAGAATTGCTGCCAGAAATTGGCCTAGTATTGCAAGAAGGAAAAGCAGCAGGGCTGAGTCGCGAAGAATTACTACTTGATTTGGCTCAAGTTCCCGGCGTCTACGTGCCAAGATTTTACGACATGGCCGAAGATGGCTCTGTTCATCCAAACCGCCCAGATGTACCAAAACGCATAGTCCGGCGCGTGGCAGCCCCGATGCCAGCTTACTCCATTGGGCTAGTTCCCTACGTCGAAACAGTACACGATCGCCTGATAATTGAGATCCGGCGAGGTTGTACCAGGGGGTGCCGCTTCTGCCAACCTGGAATGCTCACTCGTCCGGCGCGAGATGTAGAACCAGAGGAAGTCATTGAAGCAATTGAAAAGGGAATGCGTGCAACAGGGCACAACGAATTTTCCCTACTTTCCCTAAGTTGTTCCGACTATCTGGCACTACCAGCAGTAGGGATGGAAATCAGAAATCGACTTAAAGACGAGAATATTTCCCTCTCCCTACCCAGCCAACGGGTAGACAGATTTGATGAAAACATTGCTAACATCCTTGGCGGTACTCGGCAAAGCGGACTAACCTTTGCCCCAGAAGCTGGAACCCAGCGGATGCGGGACATTATCAACAAAGGGTTGACTAACGAGGAACTGCTAAGGGGAGTTAAGACAGCTTTCGAGCAAGGCTGGGATAAGATTAAGCTCTACTTTATGATTGGCTTACCCGGCGAGACTGATGTAGATGTACTGGGAATTGCCGAAACTGTGCGCTGGCTGCACCAGAACTGTCGTGCAGTTGGTAGAAAGCGGCTGCATTTCAATTTGACAATTTCCAACTTTACGCCCAAGCCGCATACTCCGTTTCAATGGCACTCTGTATCAACAGCCGAGTTTCAACGGAAGCAAAAGTTGCTAAAAGAAGAATTTCGCGGGATGAAGGGCGTTAAGGTGAATTACACCGACGTGCGAATTTCGGCAATGGAAGATTTTGTCGGGAGGGGTGATAGGCGTTTAGCTTCCGTTGTGCGTCGCGCTTGGGAATTGGGTGCGGGTATGGATTCTTGGTTTGACAGTGCAGATCGAGCATATGCAGCTTGGGGACAAGCGATCGCCGAATCTGGTCTAACCTGGAAATACCGTCAAGTCGAAAATGGCGAATGGAATGTGATGGAAGGTAGCAGTAATGACTTACTTGATGCCCCCCTTCCTTGGGATCATATAGATACTGGCATTGACAAAAATTGGCTAAAAGCCGACTTGCAACGAGCGCTAGAAGCAGCTACAGTCCCCGATTGCTCTTTTGATGGCTGTTCCCACTGTGGCGTTTGCGGTATCGACTTCGGTCACAATATTGTTATCGAGCCACCGCCAGTACCGAAATTTGCTGGGGAATTTGTAGCGAACAACACCAAGGCACAACGACTGCGGGTTTGGTTTGGCAAACTGGGCGATATGGCGCTGGTTAGCCACTTGGATTTAGTACGCTTGTTTGAACGTGCAATCAGACGCGCGGCGTTACCAATTACTTACACTAACGGGTTTCGCGCCAATCCCCGGATTTCTATTGCTAGCGCACTGTCGCTTGGTTCGACTAGCGCTGGGGAAATTGTGGATTTTGAATTAACTTCTGCGATCGATGCTGACACTTTCCGCGAGAAGTTCGCCGCCCAACTTCCGGCAAATATCCCAGTTTATAGCGTGAAAGATGTTGATTTGAAGGCTGCTTCGGCTAATCAGCTTTTGGAAAAAGCGGAGTATTTAATTACGGTTGCAGTTGAGTCGGAGGCTTCAACAGCGCAGTGGGAAGAATGGGTGAATGCGATCGCGGCGAGGGATGAAATATTGATCGAGCAAACCAGTAAGTCTGGTAAGAAATATCAGGTAAATATGCGCGATCGCTTGTTTGAGTTGGAGGTTAAGGAACCGCCTAGACGCCAAGAAGAAGAGGCTGTTATTCTGCGTTATGTGGGTAGCTGTCAGAGTGATGGTACTCTTCTGCGACCAGAGCATATCATCTTGATGCTCGAACAAGTTGCTGGGTTAGAGTTTCAGTTGTTGCACAGTCATCGACAGCAGTTAATATTGAAAGACTGATCGGCACAAAGACTGCACGTATGCGGATACTTGCGATTGGCGACATTCACGGCTGCACGACTGCGTTTGATACGCTACTTGCGGCTGTGAATTTGCAACCGAGCGATCGCTTAATTACTCTTGGCGATTATATAGATCGCGGGCCAGACTCAAAGGGTGTAATCGAACGGCTGATAACACTGCACGATACTGGGCAACTTGTGGCTTTAAGAGGGAACCACGAGCAAATGATACTGAACGTTCGCTCTCGTGGGGAGGAATTTACGTGGCTTTATGGTTGCGGGAGGGACGCGACACTGGCTTCTTACTCTGTATGTGGCGATCGCGGTAAGCTAGCCGATGTGCCAGATAATCACTGGGATTTTCTAGAGAATAGATGCTTAAAGTGGTACGAAACTGACCAACATTTTTTCGTCCACGCTAACGCCGATCCCAATTTGCCTCTAGCAATTCAACCCGACCATATGCTGTTTTGGGACTCCTTCGAGAATTCAGAACGGCATTTTTCCGGCAAAACTATGGTTTGCGGACACACGAGCCAAAAAAGCGGTTTACCTGTAAATATTGGTCACGCTATCTGCATCGATACTTGGGCTTATGGAAAAGGTTGGTTGACTTGTCTGGATGTAACGAGTGGCAGAGTTTGGCAGGCAAATCAAGCAGGCGAACAGCGCACAGCTTGGATTGATGAATTCCAACAGCGGTAGTTAAGCACAAAAATTTGTATGCAGCGTATCAAGCAAATCTATAAAATTTATAGACTTGCTATCAAATTAAATTTATGTTCAATTTTAATTAACGGGCAAATTTACCAAATTGCCAAAGCAACCTACAACTAAAATGATGACTAATATCCGCGCTACACCTAATCCAAAATTTAAAATGTAGTGGAATTATTCCCAATGAACGTGCGATCGCTCTTCTACTACCCTGTCATAAACTGCTTGCGTTTGTTGAGCTAACTTTGGCCAACTAAACCGCCGTTCTAAATCTTGATAGGCATTGTCAATCAACCACTGTGCATAAGCTGGATTTTTTAGCACTTCCAATATGCCCCAAGCCAGGGACTCAGAGTTATTAGTAGAGCTAACAACTCCAGTTTTCGTGTGTTGCACGACTTCTGGTAAACCCCCCGTGTCGGAAACCACTACTGGAACCCGTGCGGCAAAACTTTCCAGCGCCACAATGCCAAAAGGTTCGTAGAGGCTGGGAAATACGGCACAGTTGGCAACTGTCTGGAATTTATTTAACTCATCGTCGGACATGAATCCCGTGAAGTAACATTTATCCCAGATTCCCAAGTTCCAAGCTTGTTGCTGGAGATGGTTAGTGTTACCGCCGCCTATTATTACAAATTTGGCGTTTCCTCCCATCTCCCAAATCACCTTGGGAGCAGCATTTAGCAGAACTGAGACGCCTTTTTCATAGGACATTCGACCGACGTAATAGACAATTTTCTCTCTATCTTCTGCATAGCGGCGGCGGAAGTTCCAAGCATCAAAGTCTTGCCAACGCGGTTTTTTTTCTGGCCTGATGCCGTTATAAATAACGTCAATTTTATCCCAAGGACTTTCTAATACTCGTTCCACTTCTCGCCGCATATATTGGCTGCATACAATAATGCGCCATGCATTGTAGGCGAGAAGCTTTTCTTTGCCGCTGATATAGGTGCTGTCGTTGTTATAGATGCCGTTGTAACGGCCAAATTCTGTCGCGTGGATAGTGGCGATCAGCGGTACTTTAAAAGTATGCTTTAGCGCGATCGCTGCATCGCCTACCAGCCAATCGTGGGCGTGGATCAAATCAAACGGCCCCTCTTCCATCATCAGCTTACCGCCGTGCATGCCCATGCTTTGGTTGAGGTTCACTACCCAATGAAAGAAGTCGTTACCATAACCGACTGGCACGCGATGGATATGTATGCCTTCTACCAACTCGTATAAAGGCGCTTGACCAAATTCCACCGTCAGCAGGTGAATCTCGTGCCCCAGTTTAACCAGTTCTGGATATAACTCCGCCACATGGCGGGCAATTCCTCCCACAAGGCGCGGCGGGAACTCCCAAGTGAGTACCAAAATCTTCATTAGCCCCAGCCCCCATAATAAATTTACAAATTTCTACAGTGTGACATATTTCTTAATTTGGAAATTGTACCAAACTGGATGAGCCAGAATTTTAGCGTTAATTACGAACTTTGACTCAAGACCAGGTTTATAAATATACTTCAGTCCAGCGCCCTGTTTTTCCCCAACAATTTGATAAGTAATTGGCAAGCTGATAGGCTGACAGAGGGGTTTAGTTGTAAAAACACTCTAGAGTATGCTGTTTTTTACTCCCTGAGTCATGCAAGGGTAAATGCGTGCCATTAATGTTGCCACCTGCTCCAGTCGATTACGTCAGTGCGAATGCGGATGGTTAGTAGAAGGGGATGAGTTTCTAAGTGCGATCGCTTAGTATCATCCAAGAAAATCAGCTTGACAATATTTCTTGCCTAAATGTCACCCAAGCTGTGTTTGCTTCGGGATTAGATGCGGCTCCTTTTTGCAAAAGAATGACGCCATCTTTTAAGCCGACGATGCCATATTCCCCATTGGCAGTTATCTGGTCAATCGCAGTAACTTGGGCCTCTAAAGCTTCACGTTCATGCTTAAATCCAGATACTTGCTTTTGCTGCCAAAGGTCTGCAACAACATAGTCTACATTCACGACTTCTTTGGCGTCATTGCGTAGCTGCAAACCTGGCAATCGGATGATTTCGCGGCGGCTTGAAAGATGAGGAACTAGAAAGGTAGTAGTAGATACGCTAGCGTCTGGCGGAATTTCAGCTAACAATGACCGTGTAGGTGGTACGTGGCTCCACTGCTGGTTTAACGGTGTAAAAACCCAGGGTTCAACTGCATCTGGAATCAGGAAAGAAAAGGTTTTATTAGGGTTGGAAGTTATGGTAAAAATCAGAGAAAGAACGAGACAGGTTGCCCAAAGCCGACGCACCCAAGCTTTTTTAAACACTTCTGGATGCGTTGACCACCAGATAATTGCTCCATAAAATAGCCCCGGTACTACTGTCATGGCATAGCGAATATTGATGGCTAAAACTGAAGTTCCTTTACCTAAAAGCAGCTTTAGTAGAGGAAACCCAGCCACCATCCAAGAAGCTGGCGATACTGCTGGTACAAATGCAAGCGGCAACCATTGACCGAGAAAATATTTAATGGTGCGATCTAAGGGCGTGAAAAACTCTACAATTAAACGCCAAGGGTTGCTAACCATTCCCCAGATAATTTCGATGGTAGAAGCTTCGTCGCCATCGGCATATTGACCAAATCTTTCCATCATAAACCGCTGGGAAATATCTTTAGAAAATAGCGGCATGATTAGATTAGTGAGGCCGATCATGTAAGCAAAACTAATGGTGCAGACAGCAAGGCCAATTCGAGGATAGCGTTTGCTCAATATCATGTAGAAACCGACGCTAAAAAGACCGACTCCTGAATCTTCCCGCACGCATAGAATTAACACAGCAAGCACCCAAAATAGCCACCACCACCGTTTTTCCATTGCCAGCAACAGCCCAAATGTAAACAAGGGAATCTGGCAGATGTCGTGGAAGTTGCACATAGTCGGGCCGAGGACGGCATTGGCGCAATAGTAGCTGATGGCGATCGCTACTGCTAGCGGCGGTTCGAGATGCTGTCTAGCTAGGGCATAAAGAACTAAACCAGCAGCAGTGACGAGGGTAACTTGCAATACAGTTAAAGTTGCTGGTGAGGGGAACAGAGCATACAGCGGCAGCCAGAGTAATAAAGCTGGGGTGAAGTGTTGGCCTAATCGGTGGTAATAAACTGTTGGTACTTCGCCGCTGTGGACGACGTTGGTAGATAGCTGCGAGGAGAGAGAACTTTGAAAAAAGCGACCGTGAATGCCATTCCAGAAGACTTGATTGAATATTCCTTGGTCGTAAGAGGAATTAAAGGTGTAGTGTCGGTGCAGGGTAAAAATTAGGGTGAAGAAAAAAAATGCGATCGCCGCCCCGATCGCCAGCCTCAGACTTGGATGCTTTTGCAATTTCAACAACATCACTCACTCACAGGTCAATCATATTTTTAAGGCTCTCACTAAAGGTGGAGTAACTCAAGCCCGCACCTTAGTAACGTGGTAGTTTCTATAAATCCCCTGGCTCATATATCTCAATGGCTAAGAAGTTATCCTTAATTTTAGGCTTGTTGGCTGGTACGCTGCTGGCTGCTAGTCCCGCGGTTACTTCTCCCCTGGTTGGCGCTCCCCAGATTACTGCACAACAACAGGTGTCGCCGTCAGAAACACCACCAAAAACAACAGATGCGACTCTGACTCTAGAAGATTTGCCGCCTGGGTTCCAAGAACTTCCACCTGAGATAACCGCTCAAATTGCCTCCCAGTTTCAAACTCTTGTACAACAAGTCAGCCAACAGAGCGTGAAACCGGATAAATTCACGGCTTTCGTCAATCCGCAGAATTTCCAACTCATCGTCGCGTTCACTGGAAAACTCCCCGATACCGCAGGACAGGCGCAATTTGATGCGAGTCTGCAACAGTTGCAGCAACCACAAGTGCAGCAACAGCTAAAGACCAGGCTACAACAAATGCTACAGGCTTACCAAGGAATTAAGGTTGTGGATTATCAACCCCTGACCGAGCTATATTCTTTGGCTAATGCATCGACTGGCTTGACGCTAGCAGTAGATATGCAAGGTCAGCCGTTGCGTATGGATGCAGCAGTTTTTCGCAGAAATGCAGTTGGAGCATTTACGGTAGTTACTTACGTCAACGGTAATAAGCCGACTATTGGTGTAGGTGATGTGGCGCGTAAGCTAGACGGAAAGATTTTGCAGTCTTCGCCTTCAGCTAATCGCTAGAGAAAATAGCATATTGGATTTTGATTTTGGAAGCTTCGCCAGTAGGTAGTTGCAGAACTTCAACCCCGCAAGCCCAAAGCCCATTGGTATAAACGGGGGTGCGATCGCGCGGGTAATTTCGGCCCCCACTAGGGAAAATTAGGCAAAATGTCTCTTGAGAGGGAAACGCGCTCTGGCTGCCTTAGTGCAACTTAGTATTAAGCTGAAATTAATTACCAGCTTCTATTGGAGTTGCATCAATGGACGGCAAACAGCAGCAAGCAGTTGAGCTAACAAAAGAGGGAAATTCACCTTCACAAAAAGCCTCAGTAGTGAAAAAAGTAACTGGCGCAGGCGGTGCAATTTTCTCCAAAGCCTCCGAAACTGCCAAAGCCGTCGCTGGGAAAGTCTCTGGTGTGGTAGAAGCTGCGGCCAAACAAATGCAACGGGTGCTAGAGCAAGGGACTAAAGGAGCAGGGCAGGCAGTTACGAAAGTAACCGATAACGCCGTCCTGCGTAAAGTTTCCGGTGCTTTGAAGCTAGATTGGATATTGAAGGCGACCGACCGCGTAGATCTGGAAAAAGCCGAAGCTGCCCTAAGAAAGCTACAGCAAGAGCATCCCAACGAGTCGCCAAGCCAAATAGCTCACCGGATCATGGTGGAAAAAGCGATGTATGCTGGCGGTGTGGGGATGGCTACTAGCTTGATCCCCGGTCAGGCGGCGGCTCTGCTGGCTGTGGATTTGGTGACTACTACGCAAATGCAGGCGGAAATGGTTTATCAGATTGCTGCTGCCTATGGGCTTAACTTGCAAGATCCAGACCGTAAGGGTGAAGTTTTGGCAATTTTTGGTCTGGCCTTGGGTGGCGGCAGGGCTGTTAAGGTGGGTTTGGGCTTGCTGCGAAATGTGCCGATGGCTGGTGCGGTAATTGGTGCTAGTTCTAATGCGGTAATGCTGTATGCGCTGGGGTATGCAGCTTGTCGGTTTTATGAAGCTAAGTTGAAAACACCGACTTCGCAGCCGACGGTAGAAGATTTTAAGGAACAAAGCGAGAATTATCTAGAAGGCGCGATCGCCCAACAAGCGATCGTCGACCAAATTTTGGTCAACATGATCTTGGCAACCAATCCCAATACGTCTTGGGAAGATATTAAACCAAAATTAGCTGCTCTTAACCTCACCCCTACTTCTTTGGAAACTATTGCTGCTAATATCAATTCACCTCAGCCTCTAGATACGCTAATTAATAAACTCAACCGCGATTTCGCTATACCCCTCTTGGCTCAATGTTGCCGAATTTCTCAGATGGATGGGGTAAGCACTTCTCCCGAAACGCAGGTGATGGAAGAAATTGCCGCTAAGTTTAATATCGACTTGAACGTTATTAAACAAGTGGTGGCAAGTGTTGGCAATCTCTCTTTGCCACAAGGCTGATAAGCAAATCAAAAATGCCAAGCTTTCCAGCCGCAGCCAAGCAGCTAAAGGTTGTTATGTAAAATAAAAGCTATCCGCTTCAAGACTTTTGACCGTTTCATCCCCATGTGTAGGGGGTAAATCAACAACACGCTTCCTGTGTTTACCAAAATTTTCTAAGGTGTAAAACTAGAATCATCAATAGAGACGGCAAAAAATATCTGTCTCTATTGATGTATCGCGTCTTAGAGGAGTTAAATAATACCAGAATAAGTGACAAGCATCACCTATATTAAGGAGTATTGTCACCTTCCCTTACAGGCTTTAGTCACCAAGTATTATAAAAAAGTGGTGCATAGTTGGGATTACGTGGGATTATAGTAAGCCCAAAAGTGGTGGTAGGGAGTTATGAAAACGATCGTGGCTATTCGGTGGCTAATGGAAACTATTGCTTTGCAAATAATTGCCCTTAGCGTGGCATCGTTGCTGATAATTTGGTTCACCAATTCTGGCTGGTAAGCAATGCCAAAAAAAAGAAAAGCTATGCGCTTCATGACTTTTAGCCAGTACCTACAGACACATTAAACCCGAACAGGTTATGGCGTTTGTCTAGGAGATATTGAAAATCAAGCGGGGAACGTGACCAATCAGGAAATTTTGCTCATCACTTCTAGAGAAATAAAATTGAGCTTCACCTACTTAATGCACTAAGTTTGGGTCATCGGGCGATATCCTCGTTCTAGGGCAAAACGAACGAGTTGAGAGCGATTTGCTACGTTTAGCTTGGTAAAGATACTGCTAAGATGAGCCTGAACCGTGCGCGGACTAATAAAGAGGCGATCGCTTATTTGTTTGTTTGTATACCCCTGAATCACTTCCCAAAAAACTCTTTCTTCTGCTGCTGTTAAAGGTAAGGGAATGGGTTTTGGCGAAACAGGCGCTACACGCGATGGGATAGCCGACTGCTGTAGCAACCGGATAATCTCTGAATGCGTCCGATAAGAGCGCTCCAGCTGTGCCTTAATTTTTGCCAGCAATTCCTGTGGTTGAAACGGTTTAATCAAATAATCATCCGCTCCAATAGAATGCCCTTCAATCCTAGACTCTAGCTCACCTTGACCCGATAAAAAGATAAACGGCACCAACTGCCCGGAACGAGTTGCTCGCAGGCGACGACAAAACTCAAACCCGTCCATCTCTGGCATTACCACATCCGAAACTACTAGATCGGGTGGTTCTTGTTCAAATAGTTTGAGTGCATCGACGCCAGATGTCACCTCTTGAACTAGGTATCCTGCGTTTTCTAAATAGCATGTCAAGATTGTTCGGCAGTCTTGCTCATCATCAACAATCAAAATCTTCTTCATAGACAACCCGCGATCGCTTGCTTTGTGATTGACGATCGCATCTGGTAAGTGCCTCCTCTATTAATAGTGTGCCTGCTTTTAAGCGTCAACACACCAGATTCGCCATCTTACTTACCAGATGTTGCAGTTATTTGGGAATATCCCGTCCAAGTTAGTACAGATAACCAGCATATATGTTTTAAGTTGCGTTTAACTGAATAACTTATAATAAATTATTTTGCAGTATCTTATTTTATCATATGGCGTCCCTCGCACCTATGATATTCGATAAGATTGCCCCTTGCGCTATTAAATATAGCGAGTTAAATAAGTTTTCCAGCTAGTGCAGGCTGGTATGCACGAATCTGTTTTAATACACCTATGCCACCTCATAAAGAATTCACATAATAGAGCTGCTATCACCAGTGGGAAAAATTAATACAACAATTGGCGGTTTTATTAACTTTTGAAACAAGCTGAAGCGTTGTGGTGGAATCATCGGGGAGATCCGGCGATATCATGGGAAAGCTGCTTACAGGCATAAGAAAGGTAAGCATTTTTCTGCTTATTTTGATAAGCCTTGCCATCAAATAGTTAACTAACTACAAGTTGCGTGCAGGGGTTTTGGAGTCATTGTGTCAGCAGTCAAGCCATCCGAGCCTTTTATAATTTACCTTCAAGTTCGGACATCAACATTAGCGATCGCTAGGGCAGAAAATCTAGAATATAAGGTGGGTATATTAAGAAATGTAAGGATTTAATCATGGCGGATCAGTTAATTCGCGCTACAGCAGCAGAGGGCGGAATTCGCGCCGTCGGTGTCATCACAACGCGCCTCACAGAAGAAGCCAAACGGCGGCACAAGCTTTCCTACGTCGCCACAGCAGCACTAGGCCGCACAATGTCTTCAGCTTTGTTGCTCGTTTCTAGCATGAAGAGAGAAGGGTCAAGAGTCAACATCCGAGTCAAAGGTGATGGCCCCTTGGGTGGAATACTCGTAGACGCCGGATTAGATGGAACAGTTCGTGGCTATGTAGAAAACCCAGATATTGAACTGCCACCCAATGCTAAAGGCAAACTCGACGTTGGTGGTGCTGTAGGTAGAGATGGCTACCTCTACGTTGTCAGGGATGTGGGATATGGTTATCCCTATTCCAGTACAGTAGAACTGGTTTCGGGTGAAATTGGCGATGATGTGGCTCACTACCTGGTGAATTCAGAACAAACACCTTCAGTTTTGATGGTGGGTGTGTTTGTTGGAGCAGAGGGCGTTACTGCATCTGGTGGAATACTTGTGCAAGTTTTGCCTAAAGCTGCAAGAGACGAGAGCCTAGTTGAAACTTTGGAATCGCGAGTCGAGGCGCTGTCAGGATTCACGCCATTATTACAGGCAGGCAAGACATTACCGGAGATTTTTGAACAGCTACTCGGAGACATGGGTTTGGTAATTTTACCAGAAATCCAGATGCTACGCTTTCATTGTGGTTGTTCCTTCGATCGCGTCTTGGGAGCTTTAAAAATGTTGGGTGAAGCAGAACTACAAGACATGATAGAAAAAGATGATGGAGCCGAAGCAACTTGCCACTTTTGTGGAGAAGTTTACAAAGCAAGTAGTGATGAATTAGCGCAGTTAATTTCCGATTTGCGAACCGAGTCGGTTTAAAACATTTGGGGATTTTAGGTAGCGATCGCGTTTATTTACACATCTTTGGTTATATCCACATCCGGTTGCTTGCTGATATTATGGCTAAAAAAGATGCTGGCATCAAAAAAATGAATAACTAACCATAGACTGTAAACGCAGCAATCAACCGGACGGCATATTCATTAGATGGGGACAAATAAACACCACTTCTTAGAGTTCGGGAATAGGGAATGGGTTTGTAGCCCATTTCCGATTTTCCATTTTTAGGCACAACAAGTGGTGTTGAATTTTATCTAAATAATTAATTAGCTAAAAAATAAAAATTGATAAATAATAAATACGTCCATAGCAAACAGCGACGGGGGATATCCTCCGGGTGGAGCGGCGAATATGTTGTATGGCGAAATAGACTTGAAAGATGTGGATTTTTATCGCTTAGGGGAGTACGATGGCAACAATTGCCTCGGCCTGTACCCTAAAACAGGCGTCCGATGCACAAGCCCGTGGTGTGAGAAATGACTAGAGATAGCGAAATACCAGACCGTTGGCCTACAGCAGGGTCTGAAGATCCAGCTGGGTGGACATCGGACAAAAAAGGGGCCGATCCTAAGCGCCCTAAGAAAAAGTCTGCCCGGAAAACAACAAAAGAAGAACCCCCTAATCCAGAAGTAGAAACCCCAATAGAGAAGCGCCGCCGCCTGGGATTCCTGCGGAGTTGGGCGTTTTGGTGGACGATGGGGGCGATCGCTTCTGGCGGAGTGGGATACATGGCGATCGCGCTATTGCTGAAGCTACCTGCAATACCAAACTGTCCATCAACTTTCTGGCCAATGGCTTCTGCTAGCTTGCGCCTGTACTGCGCTCAAGTGGCGGCAAACAAGCAGACAGCAGATAACTTGGTCGAAGCGATCGCCCTAGTCAACAGTCTCCCAGCCGACCACGGATTGCGTCCAGAAATTAACCGCAGTATTGAACAATGGTCGCTGGATCTCCTCAGTTTAGCGGAAGAAGATTTTGATAGTGGGAAAATAAAACAAGCGATCGCCACTGCCCGCAAAATTCCTGAAACAGCTCCTGCCTACAAGTTGGTAGAAAATCGCGTTCAGCGCTGGCAGGCAATATGGTCGAATGCAGAAAAAATTTATCAAAAAGCAGAAAGCGAACTGCGTCAGTCACGCTGGCATCTAGCTTTTGCTCAAGCAGTACGCCTGACGAACATAGGCAATAGATACTGGGCAACCACCAAGTACGAACAATTGGTTGCTAATATTCAACTTGCCCGCGAAGAAAGCGCCAAGCTCGACAAAGCCTACAATTTGCTTAAATATGGAGACGCAAACGAGCTGTTACAGGCTGTCAAACTCGCCGAGCAAATTAAGCCCAGCAGTTATGCCTACAAAGAAGCCAAAGATCTCCTCGTTAAGTGTGGCAACAAGCTGCTAGAAATGGCGCAAGATCGGCTAGACAAAAAAGACTGGCAAGGGACGATCGCGATCGCCAATAAAATGCCCCCCAGCCTAAATTTACAACAACAAGCTCAAGGCTTGACGTTCCTCGCCCAAGCTCAATCCAAGGCAGAGGGTGGAAATATTGCCAGCCTGGAAGAAGCGATTACTATTGCCCAAAAAATAGAACCGGGAAGCCCCATGCGCGATAAAGCGCAGGAAATAATTACCCGTTGGCAGAGAGAAATTGAAGACGTAGCGCATCTAGAAAGGGCAAGGAACTTGGCAAAAGGCGGAGCCATAAATGACTTAATGGCAGCGATCGCAGAAGCACAACAAGTTCCCTCTAACAATCCGCGCATTAACGAAGCAAAAACAGAAATGAAGCGCTGGGCTACCCAAATAGAGACGCTGCAAGATCGTCCCTATCTGGAACGTGCCGAACAGCTAGCCACTGCGGGCGATGTTGCCTCCTTGCAAGAAGCAATTTTACAAGCAGGTCAAATCGGCAACGGTCGCGTCCTGTACCAACAAGCGCAAAGCAAAATCGCTGGTTGGAATGGCAAAATTCAGCGACTCCAAGACCAGCCCTTCATCGACCAAGCCGAACAAATAGCCACTTCTGGCAATCTTAGAGGTGCTATTGAAACCGCCCAACAGATTAGACCGGGACGCGCCCTCTACGGCGAGGCTCAAAATAAGATTAGGCAGTGGATTGTCCAAATCCAGCGTCAAGAAGACCAACCTTACCTCGACCAAGCGGATCAACTGGCGAATGCGGGCAACCTTAGCGGCGCTATAGCTACACTGCAACAGATTCAACAGGGACGCGCCCTCTACGGTGCGGCGCAAAACAAGATCCGCCAGTTGAGCGTGGAAATTCAGCGCCAAGAAGACCAACCTTACCTCGACCAAGCCGATCAACTAGCAAATTCCGGCAACCTTGCTAACGCTATAGCCACAGCCCAACAAATTCAACAGGGACGCGCCCTCTACGGTGCGGCGCAAAACAAGATCCGCCAGTGGGCTGGGCTAATCCAGCGCCAAGAAGACCAGCCTTACCTCGACCAAGCACAGGCGCTGGCAAATTCCGGCAACCTCAGCGGCGCAGTGAGCGCAGCCGAACAGATTAAAGAGGGACGGTCGCTCTACAAGGAGGCTCGGACAAAAATTAGAGGCTGGCAGAGGGATCTACAGGCTATCGATCAGCTACAGTCGGCGACCCAGTTGGCAAACTCAGGCACGCCAGAAGCCTTGCTATCAGCTATTCGCAAGGCTCGCCAAGTTCCTAGTTCTAGCTCAGCTGGCAAGAACGCTAAAGACGCGATCGCTCGCTGGAGTTATCAAATATTAACAATCGCACAAGATCGATCGGCTAGCGATCTCAACACCGCGATCGCTATTGCTAATATTGTCCCCTCTGGCACCGATGCCTACGAAACCGCTCAACGCCAAATCGAACTATGGCAACAGTCTCTCGCACCCCAGTCTGCTGGGGAGGCTGCTACAACGCCCGCTAACTAAAGGCAAAAGGGTGGGCGCTACCCACCCTATGCCCTAAATTCAGAAATTCTCAATTTGTCGCACTACAGTCAAAGCTGAGTAGCTGACACCCGCCGTACCTTCCCCTGGATGCGTTGAATCTCCCACCAACCACAGGCGATTTACTGGTGTCCGATTGGCGAAACCAAAGGGGCCAAAAGTTGGCACTCTTTGACCGATACCGCCGACAAACCCTTGTTCGCGTGCTGTGTAACGTGCAAATGTCCGGGGTGTCGCGGCTTCTGTGTGGATGATGGTTTCTGGTGTCAGGTGGAAATATTGCCCCAGACGCGCGATCGCTTCTTCTGCATACTTGCGCTTAAGTTCGTCGTAACGATCGCCTTGCCACCAAGGTCTAGGATCGACAAACGAAGAAGCAATAATCGTCCCTTTACCCTCCGGTGCGCGACCATCACCAGGATGGCTAACTGAGACAAATAGCGAGTTATTTTCCCCAATTGGGCCATCGTAGTCGTAGAGAAACTGCAAGTGAGGCGGACACTCTGGGGGAATTGCACTTTGGTCAACTCCCAAATACACTACAAACGCACCAGACGGCGATCGCAATTTTTCTACCCGATGTTTATAACCTTTGGGTGCTTTTTCCCCTAACAGTTGCACCAAGTTTTGCACTGTTACGTTCGCCACAACATGATCCGCTGATTCAGTCCAAACTTCGTCAGTTTTCTGGTTGCGGATGCGGACGCTGCTAGCTTTGCCGTTTTCTACTTCAATATGTTCGACCGTGTGGCGCATCAAAAGCTTACCGCCATATCGTTCTAAAGCTTCGACTAGGCGATCGCTCAATACTTGCATACTACCCTGCAAGTGATATAATCCTTGCGGTTCTTGGGATACGCTCAAAGCCGTCGCCGCATACAGAAGGGCTGTTTCCTCCGCATCCACCTGAGAATAAAGCTTTAGTTGCAAATCGAGAAACGTTCTCAGACGGCGATCGCCATCCAGTCCGTACCCGCGCAATGCATCGCCCACCGTTAAAAAAGTGTAGGGCAAAGTAATTGTAGTACTAGGACGAACAGCCTTAGTTAATTGCCACAAATCCCACCAATTGCGCGGCGGTAGTACTGGATCGCGAGATTGAAACTCCCAGCTTGCCTTAAATAAAGTAGCAAATAAGTCCCAAAAAGGTTCGCTACCAGGAAACTGTCGCTGACGTTCCGCCTTCCACTTCTCGCGATCGCGCCAGACGTTTATTGGTTCTGTTTCACCAGGGAGATATACAGCACAAGCAGGATCGCAAGGTATCGCGCCTGGTACTTCAATCTCTAGCTCATCAAAAATCCGCTTGTGAATCCCGCCCGGTTCTAATCCTGCAACCTGAGTAGCGCCCACATCAAAAGTAAATCCCTTGCGTTTGAAAGTGGAGGCGCATCCCCCAGGTACGAGAGCTTGATCCAAGACTAACACCCGGTAGCCGCGACGAGCGAGAAGTGCCCCCGCCGTCAGTCCACCAATCCCAGCACCGATGACGACTACATGATTGCTTGGCATGAAAGGAGACGCAAGGTTCTTTTTTAATAAACTTAATATTACTTTACAATAAACGCCCGCCCCTGCCCACTATTTTTGGCATAAAATTATCTACCCTTCCAGCCTTGATGAATTGGTTAACTAACGAATTCTGGGGGGGTTTACTGTAAAGCTAGATTATGAGAAATGGGAATTTGAATCCAGAACTCCGTTCCTTCCCCTGGTTCTGAGTAACACTTCAATTGTCCTTTGTGTTTCTCGACCACGATTTGATAGCTGATAGATAACCCCAAACCCGTCCCTTTACCAACAGGTTTGGTAGTAAAGAAGGGGTCAAACAGCCGCGCTTTCACCTCTGCGGGAATACCTGTGCCATTATCCCTAATCCGAATAACTGCGTAAGAGCCTTTACGGGTTGATAAAACTTCGGTACGAATCTTAATAGAAGGTGTTGGATGTTGTTGACCTGGCTGGCGAGAATTTATATGCAAATTCTCTATAGTACTGATTGCTAACTGCTGATAGGTGTAGTCTTCCACAGCATCAATTGCATTAGCAAGTATATTCATAAACACCTGGTTTAGCTGTCCAGGGTAACACTCGACTTTGGGTAAGTTGCCGTATTCTTTACTCAACTCAATTCCCTTTCTTCCCGCCTTTGCTTCCAGTCGATTTTGCAAAATTAGCAACGTGCTATCTAAACCGTCGTGAATATCGACTGGTTTCATTTCTGCTTCATCAAGGCGCGAGAAGTTACGCAAACTAAGAACAATCTGACGAATGCGGTCTACGCCTACCTTCATCGAAGATAATATTTTAGCTAGATCTTGCTCTAAGAAATCGAGGTCTATAGACTCTATTTCTGCTTGAATTTCAGGTACTGGCAGGGGATAGTATTGCTGGTATAAATGTAATAAATTAAGCAGTTCTTGGGTGTATTGATCCGCATGAGCTACATTCCCGTAAATGAAGCTGACTGGGTTATTAATTTCGTGAGCAACGCCAGCAACCAATTGCCCCAAGCTAGACATTTTTTCGCTTTGAACAAGCTGAGATTGAGTATTTTGTAGTTTTTGCATTGCTTTATTCAGCTCGGTTGCTTGTTCTCGCAGAGACGCGATTAATCTCGTCCCTTCAGCTTCCGATTTACGCAAAGCCTCCATAACTTGCTTGCGTTGGGTAATGTCTTCTGAAATGCCTAATATATAGCGCGGTCTTCCTGATTCGTCGAGAATCGGGATTTTTTTAGTGTGTAGTATTTTTGCGCCTCTATGCTTGGTCTGTATTGGTTCTTCGGCAATTTCTAGAAGTTTTTTATTTTCTAACACTTCGCGATCGCGGCTTGTGAAGAAATTAGCCTGTTCTGGGGGAAAAAAGTTATAATCGTTCATCCCCAGTACCTCTTCTGGGGTATAGCCAGTCAGCTCTTCGCTGGCTTTGTTCCAGAACACAAATCGCAGTTCCGCCGCTTCTTTTATGAAAATGCTTACTGGCAGATTTTCCACTACCGAGTTAAGGAATTGTTGGGTGCGGCGCGTTTCTTCTTCGGCTTGTTTGCGTTCCTTAATTTCAGTTTCTAATTTTTTATTTGTCTGTAATAATTCATTTGTGCGTTCTTGCACCATCGCTTCCAGATTTGTTTTTACCTTTGCCAACTCGAAATTTGCCTGAGCTAATTTGTCTTGCGTATCGGCAAGTAAAAGCGGGCCTTCTACGATTAGCGAGTAGTAACGCCACAGCGCCAGTAAGATTCCACCTGCTAGAGCGATCGCTAGGTCAATTGCTACATGAATTGCCAATATTGAGGAGCTATCGTGTCCGCCAAAAGCTATTATTACGATGTGCGCTGAATGTCTAAGGGCACAGATGAAGAAAACTGCTAGGGTTGCGAGTAATAGAGGATTGCCAGTTAGATGCTGTCTTTGTAAGAGACCTCTAAAGATTAAGAAAGCAATTGGATAATAACAAGCGGCTATTAAAGTATTTGTACTTAAAGAAAGTACACTCAGCATGAGTAAAACTCACTCCTATTCTGGTAAAGTCTAGTCTTATCTACATGGCTGGCTAGAGTATCTGTCTTTAGGTAGATAAGCAATTAAAATATCTGTTTTTACTTAAAAATAAGGTTTGAGTTAAGACTTGTAAATATTTTTTATAAAAAATTGCAATATAGAGATGTTTTAATACAAAAAAACTCTGTATAAAAAGAAATATTTAATTAAAAATGACTGCTGGTTATTTTAATATCGGTTAAAGTTGATTAATTATTTACAGGCGCGAGTAAACCTATAGTTATAAAATTTGCGATCGCTATGTAGATTGTAAAAAAGCAAAACTTTGGCTAAGTAGCAGTCAATTACATAATTTAGCTTTAATACAAAATAAGATTCACAAGGGAACATTGGGGACAAGCAAAATAAAAAATGAGCGATCGCAGCATAGCCTCGCAGCAACTAAAGCACGCGATCTCTCCCGCCTAGCCGACTGGGACTTGAGTTCAGACTGGGTAAGATAAGAGGAGAAATAGCTGTTCCGTAAACACCTCATGACTTCAACCCTCTTAAAATCGCCTCCACTCAACGCCCCCACACTCCACAAGTTACCCAACGGTCTAACGATTGTCGCAGAGCAAATGCCCGTTGAAGCCGTGAACCTCAGCGTGTGGGCTAACGTTGGTTCAGCTATTGAGCCAGACGACATCAACGGTATGGCTCACTTTCTAGAACACATGGTCTTTAAGGGGACAGCGAAGCTGCAAAGTGGAGAGTTTGAGCGTGCGATTGAGGAGCGGGGCGCGGTAACAAATGCCGCCACCAGCCAAGACTACACGCAATACTACATCACCACTGCACCTAAAGATTTTGCCCATCTTGCACCGCTGCAACTAGATGTGGTGTTCAATCCCAGCATTCCAGATGAGGCATTTGAACGGGAGCGGTTGGTAGTTTTAGAAGAAATTCGCCGCGCCGACGATAATCCCCGCCGCCGCACTTTTCAGCGGTCGATGGAGGTAGCGTTTGAAAAGCTGCCCTACCGTCGCCCAGTACTTGGCCCAGCATCGGTGATTGAGGGGCTAAAGCCGCAACAAATGCGCGATTTCCACGCCAGCAGATATCAACCAAAATCGATAACAGCGGTAGCAGTGGGGAATTTGCCAGTTGATGAATTAATTGGCATTGTTGCAGATGCATTTACCCGTCAGCATAGAGCCGCAGAACCCCCCGTTACTCAAGAAAGGTTACAAGAGGATCGACCTGAACCTGCATTTAGAGAAATTGTGCGGCGGGAGTACGTTGACCCAAGCTTACAGCAAGCGCGGCTGATGATGTGTTGGCGAGTGCCTGGAATGAAACAGGTAGAACAGACTTACGCGCTGGACGTGTTAGCTGTGATTTTGGGCAATGGGCGGCTGTCGCGGCTATTTCGCGATTTGCGCGAAAACAGGCATCTGGTTACGCATATTGGGGCTAGCAATATGACACAGCAGCTTCAGGGGTTATTTTATATTGGGGCGCAGTTGCCAGCAGAGAATGTGGAAGAAGTAGAAGCTGCGATCGCACAACACATCCGCGCTTTCCAGACCGAACCTGTGGCGGAAGCAGATATTGCTCGCGTGCGGACATTAGTGGCGAATCGGTTTATTTTTGGGAACGAGACACCAAGCGATCGCGCCAATTTGTACGGCTACTATCAGTCGATGATGGGCGATTTAGCCCCAGCACTGAACTATCCAAGCCAGATTCAAGCGCTAAATGCGGTGGATCTCCAGACCGCTGCCCAAAAGTATCTATCCCCCGATGCTTACGGTGTTGTTGTTGTCAAACCAGGCCAAGCGTAGAGTTTTTTATCCCATGTGGACAGAAATTGATGCTCATATTACCCAGATGACTGGGAAGAAGTTTCACAGCGAACAACGCCAGTCGGTGAGTGGCGGCTGTATCAATCAAGGCTATAAAGTCGCTAGCGGTGACTGCGCCTACTTCGTCAAAGTCAACCAAGCTTCTATGGTTGAGATGTTTGAAGCTGAGGCGTTGGGGTTGCAGCAAATGCTGGAAACTAAAACCATCCGCGTCCCACAACCTATTTGCTGGGGTAGGGCGTCAAGTTCTGCCTATGTGGTTTTGGAATGGCTTGAGTTAGGGCGTGGTGATACTAAATCTTGGGAGGAACTGGGGCGGAAGTTAGCAGCGATGCATAAATCTACCCCTAACCCCCCTTTTTTAAAGGGGGGAACTAAGGCGGTATTTGGCTGGGATAGGAACAACACGATTGGTTCTACGCCGCAAATCAACACTTGGACTGAAGAGTGGGCGGAGTTTTGGGCAAAACACCGACTGGGTTATCAATTCCAACTGGCGCTGCGTCGCGGCGGAAATTTTCCCGCTAAGGAACGGTTATTGGCGGCGATTCCCGAACTATTGGCGGATTATCACCCTCTACCATCCCTCGTTCACGGCGATTTGTGGGGGGGAAATGCAGGTTTTACGACAAGGGGGGAACCAACGATCTTCGATCCGGCGGCGCATTATGGCGATCGCGAGGTCGATATCGCCATGACTGAACTCTTTGGCGGTTTCCCGCCAGCGTTTTATAGCGGATATAACAATGTCTTCCCGTTAGATTCAGGCTACGAACGACGAAAAACGCTTTATAACCTCTATCACATTCTCAATCACTTCAATTTGTTCGGCGGCGGCTACGCTTCGCAAGCAAATCGGATGATTCAGCAGATTTTAGGATAAAAGACTTTTGGGAAAAATCCTGAATCTGTAGCGCAGGAAGTTTCTTGCGTATCAAATGCTGGCGGGTTCGCCGATATGTTGGGGGGCAAGTTCAGGATTGGATGTTGCTGTGCTGCTTTCACTAAGCTTAGCCGCAGCTTTGGCTTTGGCGGCTAGAAACAGCGATATCGTCTTGGGTAGAGTGATGCAGATGACAGCGTTGAATAGGGTTATCAACAGGCAATCGAACAAGCTCATATTATGGCCTCCAGATGAGAAATTTTTTAATAAATTATAAAAGTTGTTATTTATGAGTATGAACCCAGAAACCTGGAATGGCACAATTACACAGGTTTGAATTACTTGTAGCTTAGATAAGCTTTCCTGAAGTATCGTCAGATGGGGGATGCGAGTAGCGCTAGAAGCAGGTAGATTGGGCGATCGCTTTTAGGGAGTTGAACCGCCGCAAGTGCAGAGAAAGTAACGGAAGTTGTAGCTCCGCATCGCCCTATTCACGTAGGAGGGCGATAGTTGTTATAAATAAACTGAAATTACAGAATTTTTTTTATAAAAGCTGTTGCTAATTTGAAGCGATCGCGCCCTTTTAGAAAAAACGCGATCGCTCTCTTTTTAACCTTCCTGACCTAACAGTTTTTTCCGCGCTCTTTCAGCACGCGCATCTGCTGACGACATCACTTCGTCCATCTTCTCTACCATTTCACCGGGGAAGTTTTCCAGAACTCTGGTAGAAAGAGAAATGCGTCCTTGGCCTTCATCAACGTTAATAACCATCGCCTTAATAATCTGCCCAACTTGAAACAGTTTTTGCAGATCTGCGATGTATGTTTGGCTTACTTGTTTAACGTGAAGCAAACCCGTAATTCCCTCTAAATCCACAAACACGCCGAAGGGTTTCATACCAGTAATTTTGCCCTCGACTAGCTGCGCTAACTCCAACTGGCTAATCGCAGCAGAACGGCTTGCCATCCGCTGGGAAAGCACCAATTTACCGCGCTCTTGGTCGAGTTCCAAAAAGCCTGCCATCAGGTTTTGACCGATGAGGGATTCGATGTTTTCACGCTCGGATAGATGCGATCGCGGTATAAATCCGCGCATCCCCTCTACATCGACCGTAACACCTCCCTTATTCACCCCAGTCACCCGCACTTGCACGTTTTGGCCCGCTTCTTTTCTCTCGTTTAGATTATCCCAAGCGTGCTTTACTTCCAACTGCTTTAGAGAAACTGTCACCTGACCATCTTCATTTTGCTCCCGAATTATTAGGAACTCTCGTTCTTCCTGCAACGGCATTATAGAAGCTAAATCCGTTACCCGTCTCAATGATGCTTCTTCGACGGGGACAAAAGCCAGCGACTTACCGCCGATATCTACATACGCGCCATCGCTTTCATAGCTGTGTACCTTCCCTCGCACTACCTGGCCTTTTTGAAACTCATAGTTGTGTTGTTCGAGGGCTTTGGCAAAATCGTCCATCGAAAAGGACGCTTTGGCTTGTTGAGAACGGGTCGATTTGGAATCCATGACAAGTTATTAATTTCACAAAATACTACTTACCAGCTGAAATTAGCTGGTAAGGAAAAATTATGCGGCTTGCAGTTGCTGCTCAAATAGCTCTTTTACCTGCTTCCAGGCATCAGATGCCGCCGTTTCATTGTAGCTAGCGCGACGGTCGCAAAAGAAGCCGTGTTCGGCTTGATAGCGAAAAATGCGATGGGGAACCTGATGTTTCTTTAGTTCGGCTTCAATTTGGTCTACCTGTTCTAGGGGTATGCTTTGATCTTCTGTGCCAAATAAAGCGTATAGCGTACCCTTTATATCTGCCGTGCGCGTGACTGTAGGTTCGCCGCCCCCGAAAGTACGGGTGGCAACGCCAGCGCCGTAGAATGAGGCTGTGGCTTTAATATCGGGTAGGGTGGCGGCAAGGTAGGCAACATGACCGCCGAAGCAGAAGCCAATGCAACCAAAAACAGGTTTCGCGTAATGCAGGGTTTTGAGGTAGTCTATTGTTGCTTGGATATCTCCCAACAACTGTTCCGACGTAGTTTGCATCGCGTAATTTCTGCCAATTTCGATGTCTTCTGGGGTGTAGCCTGTTTCAAAACCGGGGGCTTGGCGTTGAAAGAGTGCTGGCGCGATCGCTACATACCCTTCTTTGGCAATCCGTTCCGTTACATCTCGGATGTGGACGTTGACCCCAAATATTTCCTGCAAGACAACAACGCTTGGGAAAGGCCCTTCTCCCACTGGTGCAGCTAGGTAAGCCGCGATTTGCAAATCGCCATTGCCTACAACCACGTTTTCTGTACGAATCTCCTGTGCCACAATCGCTTTTTCCCTTAATAATCACCTTTTCGACCCAGATGGTGCTAGTATCTAGTCGTTATCTGCATCGAATTACTCTTTTATATACTTTTTTAGGTACTTCACTCCAATACTGTATTGGATTTTACCGTCATCTTTATTTTAACCGGACATAATCCTTAACCCTTCAGAAGATAAATATTAAAATACCATCGTCAAGTAAGTGAAAGTTATATTAATTAATGCAGCGCCTAAAAGGTAAAAAATAGTATTTTTGAGTAGAAACATTTATAAAGCAGCATAATTATAAAATATTACCAAAAGAATTAAAGCGTTATAAAGAGACACGAACTTAAGCAAATCAGGGATAAAGTTTAAGTGAATACAGAAAATGTGGTGGTTAAGGTGAACTGAGGATTTGGACAATGAGAAAAATTAGAAGAAAGAAAATAAAAAAACAAAAGCAATTTATAAAGCGTATGCGAATAGCATTTATCGCTTTGATTGCTATGTGCGCGATTTTAGTTAGTAATATTATTACGTCAGAGATCAGCCATGCAAACCGGGGAATGGTGGTGTCGGCAACCGTAACCCATAAAGAAAATGCTGTTAACTCGGATGGATTAACAGCCGAGGCGGGCATAGAAGAGCAAGGTGAAGCATTAAAGCTCGCGATCGCCCAACTCAAACCAAAATTTGAAGTGCCCGAAGCGTTTCAAGGGAAAGTCATACGCGAGGCTAAAACGAATACTGAAGATAAATTTATAGCCCTGACATTTGATGATGGCCCTTGGCCAAGAACGACATCAAAAGTACTAGAAATCCTCAAGGAAAACGATATGAAGGCGACGTTTTTCTTGATTGGCAAGCACTTAAAAGATAACCCGGAAATAGCTCGCGAAATTGTTGCAGATGGCCACGCAATTGGCAATCATACTTGGAGTCACCAATACCATAAATTCTCTCCAGCAGAGGCAGCGAAAGAAATTGACGACACAGAAGCACTAATATATGAGACAACAGGAGTAAAAACTTCATATTTCCGTCCTCCCGGTGGTATGTTGAAAAATGGATTAGCAGCTTATGCAGAACAGAACAGTTACGCCGTGATGATGTGGTCGGTTGATTCGGCGGATAGCCGAGGTAATGGCGTACCAGTAGCAACCTTAGCCAAGAACGTGTTAGAAAACGCTCGACCAGGCGGGGTTGTATTGTTGCATGATGGTGGAGGCGATCGCTCGACGACGGTTCAAGCTTTGCCGCAGATAATTGAAGGACTAAGACAGCAAGGCTATAAATTTGTTACAGTGCCGCAACTGCTAGGGATGCAAACAGAAGCACCACCATCGCAACCAGTAATGCCGCCTGAAGAACACGCAGATAAAGATACGCAAACGCTACCATCGCAGTAGCTTACCAAATGCTGTAAGGATGGGTTATACCTACTAGATGGCAAGACAGTAAATGAGCCATAACTAAAGTAGAACCCAGCTATTGGCGCATATAGCAGAATTACTCTTGTAACCGCCTTTCTGGCGGCGTGGAAGCCCTAAAATGGTTCAATTTCATATCCAGCCAGACAGTGAAATCCCAGCATCAAAACAGCTGTTTGACCAAATACAGTTTGCGATCGCTTCCCGGCAATTTCCCCCCGGACACCGCTTGCCTAGCACGCGGCAATTGGCTATGATCACCGGGTTGCACCGCAACACCATCAGCAAGGTGTACCGACAGCTAGAAGAAACCGGACTGGTAGAATCGCTAGCTGGATCTGGCATTTACGTCAGAGCTTTGGGTCACGAGAGCAATACAAAATTGCGATCGCCAATACTAGAACAATATCCCCAAGCGTACAAACTCGTGCAGCAAAGCCTCGACAATTTGCTTAACGAGGGTTGTTCGCTCAACCAAGCTAGGGAAATATTCCTCGCAGAGATTGACTGGCGCTTGCGTTGCAGTGCGCGGGTGCTTGTAACTGTTCCAGCGCGAGATATTGGTGCTGGCGAATTGATGGTGCAGGAACTGGAAAAATCTTTGCTGATTCCCGTCCAGTTAGTACCGCTAGAAGAACTGAGTCACGTTTTAGAGCAAACTCATTCTGGGACGGTTGTTACCAGTCGCTATTTTATCGGAGATGCAGAGGCGATCGCTGCACCCAAATCCGTCCGCGTCATCCCCGTTGACATCTACGACTACGAAAAAGAAATCCAAGAGGTTACACGCCTCCCCAAAGATAGTTGCCTTGGCATTATTAGTCTCAGTGCTGGCATCTTGGGAGTGGCAGAAATTATCGTTCACAGCCTGCGCGGGGATGATTTGCTGGTAATGACGGCACAGCTCAAAGATACTTACAAGGTAAATGCCATCATTCGCAGCGCTCACACTATTATCAGCGATCAGGCAAGTTACGCAGCCCTTAAAAAAATAGTTTCAGACTCTAGGGAAGATATTATTCGTCCCCCCCACATTATCCGCAGCGAGAACTATATCGGCAGCAAGTCAACCAATCTCCTTAAACGGGAATTAGGTTTGGGTTAATCAATTTTGAATTTTAGATTTGCGATTTGTGCTAATAAATGGACGGGAGACAACAAGATTTTGGATAATTATAGTTTCAGGCGGATTTAATGTTACGCGCACTATAGAGATTGCGATCGCTACGGGGAATAGGGTAATCGCGGCGAGAAGGGAGTTTTTTAGGCGTTGCATAAAACACAGATGAATGGGTGGCTGGATCTGATAAGTCGTATCTCTAGCCATCCTTGGGTTATGCAACTTTGTTTTTATCTGCGTGGCTGTTGGGGGGTTAGATACTGAAGTTAGAGTATTCTGGCGAGATTAATCGGTTATCCACAGCTTTAACCTGACAGCCGCTTTATGATCGAAATGATGAAGAAATATTTCGAGCTGCTGGGACATGAAACGCATCGTTTTAATTGCTGGGTTTGAATCCTTCAACGCTGAACTCTACCGGAAAGCGGCTATTGAGGCGATCGCGCGGTGTCCGGATTTGGATATTCGGGTGTTTAGCGATCGCGAGATCTCGACAGAACCCGATAAAGTAGAAGCCGCACTCCAAGGCGCAGAAGTATTTTTTGGCAGTCTGCTGTTTGATTACGACCAAGTGATGTGGTTGCGCGATCGCGTTCAAAATATCCCCATTCGCCTGGTATTTGAGTCAGCGCTTGAATTGATGAGTTTAACCAAAATCGGTGCATTTTCCATCGGCGACAAGCCCAAAGGAATGCCCAAACCAGTTAAATTCATCCTCGATAAATTCAGCAACGGACGAGAAGAAGACAAACTCGCTGGTTACATCAGCTTTTTGAAAATAGGGCCAAAGTTATTAAAATTTGTGCCCGTACAAAAGGTGCAAGACCTACGCAACTGGCTGATTATCTACGGTTACTGGAACGCAGGCGGATCAGATAACGTTGCCTCCTTATTTTGGACGCTGGCAGATAAATATTTAGGTTTAAAAGTGGGAGACATTCCCGCACCTGTTGAAACCCCAAACATGGGGTTATTGCATCCCGACTATCAAGGTTATTTTGAATCCCCTCGACAATACTTGGAATGGTATCAAAAACAAGTAGGTCGGGCAACGCCCACCGCAATCCAAAATCCAGTAGTCGGTATTTTGCTTTATCGCAAGCACGTCATCACAAAACAGCCTTACATTCCCCAACTAATTCGCCACTTTGAAAAAGCAGGGTTAATCCCATTACCCATTTTTATTAACGGTGTAGAAGGTCATGTTGCAGTAAGAGATTGGATGACAACAGCTTACGAAACTGCCCAAAGACAAGTTGGTAATATTGAAACTCCCTCCCTTTCCAGTGAAGCAGTTGAAGTGAATGCAATTGTTTCTACCATCGGTTTCCCTCTCGTAGGTGGCCCCGCTGGTTCGATGGAAGCAGGGCGGCAAGTAGAAGTTGCTAAACGCATTCTTACTGCCAAGAATGTACCTTATATTGTCTCAGCACCGTTGCTAATTCAAGACATACATTCTTGGACGCGCCAAGGAGTTGGAGGATTGCAAAGTGTGGTTTTGTATGCTTTGCCAGAATTAGATGGGGCAATAGATCCTATTCCCCTTGGAGGTTTGGTAGGAGAGGATATCTATATAATTCCCGAACGAGTTAAGCGATTAACTGGGAGATTAAAAACCTGGATTTCTCTGCGACAAACGCCACCATCGGAGAGGAAAATTGCGATTATTTTATATGGGTTTCCGCCTGGGTATGGTGCAACGGGTACGGCGGCTTTGTTAAATGTACCGCGATCGCTCCTCAAATTCCTCCACGCACTGAAAGACCAAGGCTACAACATTGGCAATTTACCAAAAGATGGTGAAGAACTAATTCGCATGGTAAAAGAAGCAGATGAAGAAACTCTTATTCCCCTATCTTTTGATGGCATAGCTTCTAAGGGTGAGGGTGGAACAGTCAATGTTAAAACCCTAGAAAAATGGTTGGGATATCTACTAACTACCCGGATCGAAAAACAGTGGAAATCTCTCACCTCCACTGGCATCAAAACTTATGGCGATGACTTCCAGATCGGCGGAATCCAGTTAGGCAATGTTTGGATTGGCGTCCAACCACCTTTGGGAATTTCCGGCGATCCAATGCGGTTAATGTTCGAGCGAGATTTGACACCTCACCCTCAGTATGCTGCTTTTTATAAATGGCTGCAAAACGATTTTCAAGCTGATGCAGTCGTTCACTTTGGGATGCACGGAACCGTCGAATGGTTGCCCGGATCTCCATTGGGAAATACCGGGTATTCTTGGTCAGATATTCTGTTAGGAGATTTGCCCAATTTATACATATATGCCGCTAACAATCCATCAGAATCAATGTTGGCAAAGCGTCGCGGCTATGGCGTGCTAATTTCCCACAATGTACCGCCTTATGGTCGTGCTGGATTGTATAAAGAATTGGTAACGCTGCGGGAATTAATTGCAGAATATCGCGAAGATCCTCAGAAGAATTATGCTCTCAAAGAGGGTATCTGCAAGAAAATTGTAGATACTGGAATAGATACAGATTGTCCGTTTGAGAATGCGAAGCGATTGGGAATTGCTTTTACTCCTGAAAATGCCAGATTGTTTAGTGCAGATGCCTTCAATCATTATTTGGTGAAACTGTACGAATATCTGCAAGTTGTAGAAAATCGCCTGTTCTCATCCGGCTTGCATACATTGGGCGATAATCCAACTCCACAGGAAATGGATTCTTACCTCCAGGCTTATTTTGGAGATAGCGGACAAAATGGCAGTACAGAAGGCGAACAGATTCGTGATTTGTTGATGCAAACTAGCGATGAATTAACTAATCTGTTGCGCGGACTAAATGGCGAATATATCCCCCCAGCACCAGGCGGAGATTTGTTGCGAGATGGCCCTGGCGTGTTGCCTACTGGTCGCAATATTCATGCTTTAGATCCCTATCGGATGCCCTCACCTGCTGCTTACGAACGCGGTAGAGAAGTTGCTCAGAAAATTATCGCCCAGCACGTTAAAGAAAATGGCAAGTATCCCGAAACTGTGGCGGTGATGTTGTGGGGATTGGATGCTATCAAAACTAAGGGTGAATCTATCGGTATTTTACTGGAATTAGTAGGAGCAGAACCATTTAAAGAAGGTACTGGTAGAATTGTCCGCTACGAGTTGAAACCGTTGGCAGAAGTTGGTCATCCCCGTATTGATGTGCTGGGGAATTTGTCGGGAATTTTCCGCGATAGTTTTGTCAATATTATCGAATTGCTGGACGATCTTTTTCAACGCGCTGCTGATGCTGATGAACCAGAAGATAAGAATTTTATCCGCAAACACGCTTTGGCATTAAAGGCGCAGGGTGTGGAGAATGTGGCGGCGCGATTGTTTTCTAATCCTGCTGGCGATTTTGGTTCGTTGGTTAACGATCGCGTTGTGGATGGTAATTGGGAATCGGGGGAAGAGTTGGGGAATACTTGGGCTAGCCGCAATGTTTTTAGTTACGGGAGAAAGGACAAAGGACAAGCTAGGCAAGAAGTGTTTAACCAGTTATTGGGAGGGTGCGATCGCATTGTCCAAGAAATTGATTCTGTTGAATATGGTCTCACCGATATTCAAGAATATTACGCCAATACGGGCGGCTTGAAAAAGGCAGCAGAAAAACAAAGCGGCAAAAAAGTTAACGCCAGTTTTGTCGAAAGTTTCTCGAAAGATACAACACCGCGCAACTTAGAAGATTTGCTTCGTCTAGAGTATCGAACCAAGTTGCTTAACCCCAAATGGGCTGAAGCGATGGCGAATCAAGGTAGCGGTGGCGCTTATGAAATATCGCAACGAATGACAGCGTTAATTGGCTGGGGTGGTACGGCTGATTTTACCGATGATTGGGTTTATGACCAAGCCGCTGATACCTATGCTTTTGATGAAGAGATGGCGAATAAGTTGCGAGATTCTAATCCTGAAGCTTTCCGCAATATTGTCGGCAGAATGTTAGAAGCAAATGGGCGTGGTTTCTGGCAAACGGATAATGAGAAGTTAGAGAAGTTGCGCCAATTGTATGAGTTATCCGATGCAGAAATTGAAGGAGTTACGGTTTAGAAACCTAGATCTCTGTAATTATTCCACCCTACAACTCCACTCTAAATCGCATAACAGAACTCCCGCAGGGCACTAACTGACTGCGGAAGCCTCTGTTGTAGCAGCGTGTCTAAATATTCATCAACTGTCTTGGGTGGATTTTTAAGGCTGCTGCGCTGTCTTTCTGCTGCTGCACAGATCGTTGCTGGGTTAAGGTCAAGCAGTTGTAGGATAAACTCATCCGGATGCTGAGCTTCAACGCCATACGGTGCGAGTGCTTGCTCAGGGAAGTCCTTTAAGTTAAAAGTGACTATAACGCTGGCATTACAGCGAATTGCCGCTGCCAGAACATGGCGATCGCCTGGATCTGGAAGTTGCAACCCTGAGATAATTGCTTCGTAACCTGTTACAACGCAATCTCGAACATTTGCATTCATTAGATTTTTAGTTCTGCTGAGTTGTTCGAGTGTGAGATCGGAACGGTTTTTTAGAACATTTCCGATCCACTCGTTGTGAATCTCATCTGTCCAACGCGCCCTAAACAAGTCAGTTAGCGCAAGTTGCATTAAGAAATCGCGAAGTGGTGCTGGATATAAGACACAAGCATCATAGACAGCAGTGAAATTTGCCACGCTTCACTCATATCCCATGTTAAGTTCTTGAGCTTCGGCAACAAGTTGATCGAGGGTTTGCATCCTTGCCGCGTCAATTTGGTTTTTGTAGTGAATTAAATCTTGGTAACGCACTCGTCGGCGAGTCCCAACTTTACGAAAGGGGATTTCTCCAGACTCTAACAACTGTACTAAATAGGGGCGGGAAACATTCAGAATGTCAGCAGCTTCTTGAGTGGTGAGTTCTGCGTGTATTGGGATCAACGTTACGGCGTTACCCTTCGCCATCTGAACCAAAATGTCAACGAGCAGGCGAAAAGCTTCTGTTGGTATGGCAACAGCCTCGCCCATATTGTCATCTTTCATCACCCTGATTGTGCGGTAGGGTTCCGTGTTCTGTATATAGGATGCCAAAGCCCGGCTACTGTCTCTAGCAAGAGTAGCGTCGTTTTCCGTAGGTGCAAGTGGTGGGGCGTTTCGATACGCAGAAAGTGTCATGGATATCCGCCTCTTACTATCTAATTCAACAGCGTGTCCTACTTCTCTAAAGGAGGAGTCGGATTGCAATCTAGTATCATGATAACCAATATGCGAAACGAACGCAATAGACGAAACAAACGAAAGTAATCTTTTTTGTGAGCGCACTGCAATAAATGAGCTGCCAAAATTGAAGGGTGACAGTTGGATAAGCAACGCGCATTTACGATCAACCAATTCATTGAGAAACAAATTCTCGCTCGCGTGAATAAGGTGAGTGAGGAGCAACATGAAAAATTACCGCCAAAATCTAGTGAAGCGACGAGAATTTATTATCAGTAATTTATTGAAATAAAAACTAAAAAGAGGAGGGATGCTGCCAGCAGCATCCCTCCTTAATATTCCAATGCGAATTCAGCGCATTTAAGCTCAATTAACGCTTTTCTGCATACCCTCCAGCATAGGTAATTACGCACATCGTCCTATACTTCTTATGCGGCCCACAAGCGACCCCGCTTACGCGGAAATCTGGCTTAAAAATGTTAACTCTGTGGCCCCTATCGGGAACCCCATCATCAATGATCAACTGCATCACAACTTTGCGGGCGTCATCCGGGCCATAACTGATATTTTCGCCTACAACTTTTTGCCAAGCTCCATATTTGTTGATTCTATCCCAAGGTTTGCTGCCATTGCTGCCATTATGTCCCGTTGCACCTTTTGGCCCCTGATCTTTGACATGATCCCTCGCGCCCAAAGACATCCCCCTGGAAGCAGTAATGGGTGGCAGCGGCTTAGCTGATTTCAAATAGTTAATCGCCTCATCGACTGCTTTAACTCCTTCCTGGGTGAGTATTGGAATTTGGCCGGGAAGTTCAAATCTATTTCCCTTGTAATACTGCCTGATTTTCTGCATCTGGGCTGCATAAGCAGCGGGATTTTTTCGCGCTAGGTTCGTTTCATCAATGATGCCTTTTTCAAAGGCTGAAAGCGAAGCTGAAGCACCAGCTTGAGCCAATATTTCAGAATTCTGATTAGGTAATTTTGCTGTCACTTGTTGACGATTTGCCGGACTAATTTGATTGCCTTGTACAGAAATGGCAGGCGTTTGAGAAAAAGCTGCTAACAACCCCACTGGGGCGATCGCAAGTAATCCAATCGAGCGCATGAATAACCTCACTTTCTTTGATTTGTGCGTGCGCGTAGCCTTCGCATAGCGACGCGAATGCGCGGATTCGGCTGCCCCAACAGCATCGCGGCTTTAAGAAGTCTGCCGCTTATTGTTCGATGCATTCCCCTTTTGTGTGGGGCTAACGCGCCCGTAAGAGCTTTTGTCGGATTTATCCAACTACAGGTTCCTGACGTTCAGTTTGTTATAACTCTTATTTTGCACTATTATTCCAGCATTGACGAGTATGAGATGCGATATAAAATGGATCTTAATTTTTTCCATAAGTTTGCTGAAATCCAGCAATTAAAGTTGCCCAATTCAATGCTTATCTGCTAAAAAAATATTGCGATCGCGCAGTATCATTCCCAGCCAATGGATATTTTAAGCGTCCGTTAATTCCACTCAAAAACCCGTTAATATCTAGTACAGGCTCGCTGCTCATTTTGTCTTCAATCTCGCTAGTGTAGCCGAGTTAATATTCCCTAGAAAGCGATCGTGCTATCATCGCTACGGCCAATCTGATGGTATATTTCTGGCAAGAGCGATCGCAAAGTAAAACTTACAAAGAAACAGAAATATAAATTTATGCGTTCCCAGAAACTAACAACCGCATTAAAAGTAAGCCTAGCCGCAGCTACAAGCATTTGCGCGATCGCCACTTGCAATCAAATAGCCGGGGCTGCACCACCCAATATCCCGCCGCCTACTGTAGCGCCACCGCCAAATATCGCCCCACCCACAGTAGCGCCGCCGCCGAATATTGCCCCGCCCACAGTAGCGCCACCGCCGAATATCGCCCCGCCCACAGTAGCGCCACCGCCGAATATCGCCCCGCCCACAGTAGCGCCACCGCCGAATATCGCCCCACCCACAGTAGCGCCACCGCCGAATATCGCCCCGCCCACAGTAGCGCCACCGCCGAATATCGCCCCGCCCACTGTATAGCGGTGATATGTGGGATTTTAGGGTGGCTTAAATTCTTTTGTAGAGAATTTATCTTCGCGCGATCGCCCCGGCTATCAACCCGCAAGCCTTGGCTAGCAACAACAATTTCAACGCCCCTGTTGGCGCTTGGGGTGGGGTAAGCATTAAAAAACACAGATATGAGGGATGGGTGTGAGATATCCTTAAAAAATCAGAGATACGCCGGATAAAGTGAGCATGAAGCTGGCAGCAAGAGTGGGACAGGTAACGCCTTCGTTAACGTTGTCGATCGCAGCGAAAGCCAAGGCGATGAAGGCAGTGGGGATTGATGTTTGTAGTTTTAGCGCGGGGGAACCAGATTTCGACACCCCAGCGCATATCAAAGCCGCTGCTAAGAAAGCGCTAGATGAGGGCAAGACTAAGTACGGTGCAGCTAATGGCGAACCCAAATTAAGGGAAGCGATCGCCCGCAAGCTGCTACAGGACAATCGTCTTTGCTACGGGCCTGAGAATGTCCTTGTCACCAACGGTGGCAAGCATTCTCTTTACAACCTGATGATGGCGCTAATTGAGGCAGGCGATGAGGTAATTATTCCATCTCCCTACTGGCTGAGTTATCCAGAAATGGTCATACTCGCAGGCGGTACGCCAGTACTCTTGCCGACAGACGCCTCGACTGGTTATAAAATTACCCCAGATCAACTCCGCAAGGCTATTACGCCCCGGACTAAGTTATTTGTCCTCAATTCCCCTTCTAATCCAACTGGGATGGTGTACTCGCCAGAGGAAGTGCAAGCGATCGCGGAAGTCATCGTTGAAAAAGATATCTTAGTTGTATCTGACGAAATTTACGAAAAAATTCTCTACGATGGAGCCATACACGTCAGTATTGGTTCTTTCGGTTCAGAAATTTTCGACCGCACAATTATCAGCAGCGGGTTTGCTAAAGCATATTCGATGACGGGATGGCGAATAGGCTATTTAGCGGGGGACGTTGAGTTGATTAAAGCTGCGGGTACAATCCAAGGTCACAGTACATCAAATGTCTGTACTTTTGCTCAGTATGGAGCGATCGCAGCTTTAGAAAGTTCTCAAGATTGTGTCGAAGAAATGCGCCTCGCCTTTGCCCAAAGGCGTGAAGTGATGTACGAGCGTCTCACTGCTATCCCTGGTATTAATTGCTCTAAACCAAATGGAGCTTTCTACCTGTTTTTTAATATTAGCGAGACTGGTTTAACTTCTCTTGAATTCTGCGATGCGCTACTAGAAAATCAGCAAGTTGCTGTTATTCCCGGTATTGCCTTTGGCGCGGATGACCACATCCGACTTTCTTACGCCACTGACATGATATCGATTGAGAAAGGGATGGACAGATTGGATAAATTTGTGCGATCGCTTTAGTAGTTTGTAGGGTGGGCGCTGCCCACCTTTGATTAAATTCGCAAGTTTGTAGAATCTCCCAACTTGAATATCCTAATTTAAGTAACCAGCGAGCGCGCTTTCACCAAAACAAAAGCGCGCTCGCTCGTTTTCAACTTCCTAATAACCTACATTATAGTTCAAATAAGTATTTTAAAATGCTGATAGCTGTTATCCTGAAATAAAATCTTGTTCTTGGTTATCAATTGCCTTTAAATTCAGAAATTTAGTAATAAAATCAGCGGTTTCTTGTGTCTGTTTTTTCTTGGAGCCTGGGTTAGGGTGGTAAGGAGTTAGAGATAGACGCTTGCCAGAAGCCAGCACCAAGCTGATTCGATAAATTTTACCGCTCCGGGTGTGTCGTTCTTGCACCTGCACATCAACAATTTCTCGAAGTGGTTTCTCTATAGTTTTAGTGACAAGCCACCACTGTTTTTTTGTAGTCATGGAACCAAGGGTTTTATCAAAACGGCAGGTCACAACTGCGCCCTCAAATACAAACCACACTAAATTTAAACCAAAAAAAGCGCATATAACCCAGCCAGTTTTGAGATCTCCTTCCTCTACTGTTAAAGATTGTTCGTCAGGTTTTTTTACAAAAGAATTGATCTCAGAGGCCATCCATTTAAGTTGCGTGTACTGCGCTGTAGCGTGGTAACTACGAATGAAAGGAAATGGAACCTCACCTTGGCTTGTAAGTAACACAACTCGTGGCTCTGGGTTGCCATTACTATTATTAACTTTATTAAATCTAGCTCCCTGTAATTCTTTCAGTGGAATAGTTTTAACGTGCGATTGCAGCAACGTTGAGCTTACTAGCTGACAATTGCCTCCACTCGGCTGCGATCGCACGCAAGTGAAGGTGTTAGTCTTACTAATAGGGAACACGATAACGAAGGCCATTACCAGCCCTCCTACTAGAGAAAGTCCTCCATATATCCATAAGTACCAGGGTCGGAATCCGAGTGTCAGTTGAGTAGGGGTTTTTTGTAGTATTTCCATCAGTTTATCTGCGGTTAGCATTGCTCTTGACAACGCCGCAGTTTGCTATATATTCATCTTTAATGTATGCAGATACAAAGCGCGATCGCACTTTTGCGGAAAACGCGATCGCACTCATAATATTCTTTTGCTCACCCCCTTATTTCAAACCCCCGCAACCCTTCTGCTGCTTTGTAGTCAACCGCCACATCTTCAACCTTGGCGGCTCGCGGCCCTTTATGGCACCATTGGATCATCTGCGACAGAGTTGCCATATCTCCTTCAAATACCGCTTCTACCCTACCATCAGGCATATTACGCACCCAACCGCTGACTCCCAGCTTATTAGCTTCGTGCATAGTTGAGAAACGATAGCCAACTCCCTGAACTTTTCCAGAAATAAAAACGTGGGCGTGAATATTGGGGGGCAAAGGATTATCCATTGACTGCTTTGGTGTAATGTTATCTTGCGTCTCAATCAGATTTTAAGCGTTATACCAATTTTTTAGTAGGTCACAACAGCTCCGCTAAGTGTATGGTATATTGTGAATCGCGAAAGTTTAAATTAACTGATAAATCCTTATCAGAGATTGTAAATTAAATGCTTCATGTCATACAGCGATTAATTACAGCAATCTTAACTATTCCCGCTACCCAAGATTGGATTTACGCAGCTTTACTGCTATTAATATATGCAGTGATTTCCTTGCCAATCGGGTTAAAATATCGATTTATTCAATTTGATATTCAATCCTCTAGGAAAATTGTAGCTGCTGTCATGCTTGGAGCTTTGGTTATGCCTGGAATAACAGAAGAGTTATTTTTTCGCGTTTTACTACTCCCTCATCCCACAGAAAATGCTTCCTTAGCAGCACAGTTGATCTGGGGAAGTATTAGTTTGATAGTGTTTATTGTTTACCATCCTCTGAATATTTTCGCACCCGGACACGATGTAACTTTTAGAAATCCAGTATTCCTTTTATTAGCAGCGCTTTTAGGTATAGTCTGTACTGTCTCCTATTTGCAAAGCGGCTCTTTATGGCCTCCCGTTGTAATTCACTGGCTAATAGTAGTAGTCTGGCTACTACTATTAGGCGGATATAGAGAACTGCATGGGTAAATTGCTAAGTTTCCCCGCCTCACCCAGCCTAGTTTAATCTAAATGAATTAAGCGTTTTTTGAATAGTTCCCAAAAAAGTAGAATATTTGCCGACCTCTGCGGTATACGTCAGCACGTATATTTTCTTGTTTTTAATCGTATAAGTTTGCATCCACTTTAGGTTAAATTTACCTTGCTTGCCAGTAAATACTATTTGATTTGCCGGACTGTTACCTAAAGTTGTAGTTTTAGAACTGATAAGTTTAAAGTCTGAGAGCATTTCCTTCATTTGTTGGGTACCTAACTTTGTAGCTTCAGCCAAAGTTGCAGGTCTTGCTAAAGGTCGTACAAGTATATTTAAGTTTTCTTGAAATTTATCCGCATTACTTTCTTTTGGTGATAAAAACATAACCAAAAGACCCGTAATTTGTTCTTGTTTCCTCCAAGTGCGCGGATACTGTATGCTCAATTTAAATGCAGCGTTCTGATAAGTCGATAAATTAGGATTAGCTGCCCTTGCCAGCTTTTCAATAACTTTACCCCTATTTGCGTCTGTAGCTTGCACTGCTGGTGTAACTCCAGCGATGGCTATTACCCCCATAATTGCCAAGCTGCCTAATGTCCTCTTGTGCATATATTTAGTGCTTTGTATGGTGTAGATTTACCTGTAAAATATACAAGAAACGCTGTTAACCGAGCTGAAATGAGCCACGATTGAGTTCTTGTATCCTTCTATATTACCTTTGCCATGTCTAACTTACCGCCGCTGAATAATGAGACGATTTGGGACATTATCAACGATAAGATTGATGATGCAATGGTCAACCAGTTAGTCTGGGACTGTCTGGGTTATAGCTACGACAACTCATCTCAACAGTGGGATATAAATAACGTGGCATCAGAATGGCGTGAGGAGTATCCAGAACCTCCTAATTTTATTGAAAATCGCCCTCCCACTGTAAAACTTACTCGTTCTATTCCCCCCGAAAATAAGCAACTATTGAAAGAAGAACTGGGTTTTAAAGGCTATAAAGTGGGTGAATTTGGCCCCAGACAAACTCGCCGTGCAACGGTGGCAAATTGGCTGTTGAGTTATATGAAACAAAAGCGGGAAACTAGCGATCGCTGAACATCGTCTTAGTGGCTTAATAATGCCTATTACCAGCCATGAAGACTATTAATATTCCTCGGTCTAGATCGCATCGTCTGCTATTTCATACGGGAAAAGTGTTAGCGATCTCTACCGTCAGTGCGAGTCTCAGTTTGCTTCCTTACGCGACGGGAGCGATCGCTCAATTTCCAGGTGAATGCAACTATTATGGGTGTTATCCTCCCACTATTTATACAGGAGATTGCCCAGACGGCTACTCTAGACCAGTCTTGGTGGAGTTTGTCGCTAGAGGCGATGATTGGGGAGGCGTGTGGTTGAATAAAGACCTAGTGTTTCAACCTACAAATTTCAATCGCAGGCAAACCTTTAATTTTTGTCCTGGAGCCTATAGACTAATATTCACTGGTGCTACAAGATTCCAAGTGTGGGCGGCGGGATACTTAGATGTCGGTCGCACCAACGTGCTAAGAATTGCTTTTTCTAAAGATGGCACAGTAGAAGTTTCAGGCGATCGCAATGCTTGGCTACCTGATGAAAATATTGATTCTGTAGAGGTTTGGCGGCGTTAATAAGTTTAAGGTTCATCTAAGTAGAAAGAAACTTCATATACCCGATTTCTTTAAGAAGTCGGGTATCTCCCCTTCACTGCTATATGCGGCGATCGCGCCATCAGCAACGGTACATCATCTACGTGAGGGATGTTTGTAAATAAAGCGATCGCCTAAGCTGAAAATTTCAGTTAATTAGGGCGATCGCGCCCCATTTACCCCAGGCTAATTATTATCTTTCTTTTACTTTTGTTTTGTTCAAGAATTAACCATCCGCATTGATTTGAGCAATCAACTCTTTCAAAACATCATCAGCTTTATCATTATCAATTTGGCAAGTTCCAGCATTGGCGTGACCGCCGCCATCATATTTAAGCATCAATTCCCCTATATTTGTCTTTGAAGTCCTGTTGAAAATAGACTTGCCAACAGCAAAAACTGTATTTTGTTGCTTCAATCCCCACATTTGGTGAATTGAAATATTGCACTCAGGGAACAAAGCATACAACATAAATCTGTTCCCTGCATAAATCATCGGCTCATTTCTTAAATCTATAACAACCAAGTTGCCATAAACTTTTGAGCATCTTTCTAATTGATCTTTAAATTTCTCTTCTTGCTCCATGTAAAGGTCTACCCTCTCCCTTACATCCGGCAATTCCAAAATCTCATCTATCGCATGATTTTTGCAGTAATCAATTAGCTGCATCATCAATTGATAGTTCGATACTCTAAATTCTTTAAACCGACCTAAGCCAGTTCTAGCATCCATCAAAAAGTTTAACAGTACCCACTTTTCGGGATGCAAAACCTCATCCATCTCAAATTGGGCTGAATCTGCTTTATCAACCGCTTCCATCATTTCTGATGAAATTTCCGGAAACTTATCCGCACCACCAAAATAGTTATATACAACCCGCGCTGCTGACGGCGCATCTGCCTCGATAATATGGTTATCTTTGATTTCTTGATTTCTAATAGTTTCGCTAGCGTGGTGATCGAAGGCTAAATGAACGCCTTCCACATAAGGCAAATTTGTTGTAATATCATTTTTGCTTATTTCAATTTTTCCATCCTGCATATCTTTGGGATGGACGAATTTAATATCGTCAATCATATCCAGTTCTTTTAATAAAACTGCACAGACAAGTCCATCGAAATCACTGCGCGTAACTAATCTGTATTTTTGAGCGGTTGTTGCCATAACCACACCTCTGATTTTCTAAATGGACGGGGAGTTATCAGGGACAATATAACGTATTCCACGATTTGTTTCCATAATGCCGACTGACCCTTACGCTTGGATAGAAGAATCCCTCGCTACAATTCACCGCGCTGACTGGTATCGATCGGTACAGGCTATCAATGAGCGTCCTGGTAGTACAGTGATGCTGGAAGGACGCGAAGTTATCAATTTTGCTAGTAATGACTATTTGGGTTTGGCTGGAGACGATCGCCTGATTCAAGCGGCGATCGCAGCTACTAAAGAATTTGGTACGGGTGCGACTGGTTCTAGATTACTCAGCGGACATCGCGAATTGCATCGGCAATTAGAAAGTGCGATCGCCTCTCTCAAACAAACTGAAGATGCGCTTGTATTCAGTTCCGGCTATCTGGCAAACTTAGGCGCGATCGCTTCTCTTGTCGGAAAACGCGATTTAATTCTCTCTGACCAATACAATCACTCTAGTCTCAAAAATGGTGCAATCCTCAGTAGCGCAACAATCCTCGACTACCCTCACTCTGATATCGAAAATTTAAAAAACCAACTGCATCAACACCGCCAACAATATCGCCGTTGCTTGATTATCACCGATAGTGTTTTCAGCATGGATGGCGACGTTTGTCAATTGCCAAAATTATTAGATTTAGCTGAAGAATTTAGTTGCATGGTGTTAGTAGATGAAGCACATGCTACAGGAGTTTTAGGAGCAAATGGTGCCGGGTGCGTAGAACATTTTAGGTGTACTAAAAAGCCAATAATTCAAATCGGCACGTTAAGCAAAGCATTAGGAAGTTTGGGAGGATATGTAGCAGGAACAAAAGCCTTAATTGACTTATTGCGTAACCGCGCCCCTAGTTGGATTTACACTACAGGACTTTCCCCAGCCGATACAGCCGCCGCCCTAACAGCGATCGCTATTATCCAACAAGAACCATCACTCCGCGCCAACCTGTGGAAAAATGTAGCGTACCTGAAACAGCTAATTTCTCAACAATTGCCACAACTAAAATTGTTGCCTTCTGAATCTGCTATTCTCTGCTTTCAATTAAACAATCCAACCGAAGCACTAAAAGTTGGGCAAAAGTTAAAAGATGCAGGAATTTTTGCCCCCGCAATTCGTCCGCCAACAGTACCAACAAGTCGGATTCGCATTTCCATGATGGCGACTCACGAAATAGGGCACATTGAGCGATTAGTGGAAGCATTGAGCTATATTAATTAAGCAAAAAAATCTCACCTCCAACCCTTTTTCTGGCAGGAGATGGGCTGGGAGTGAGGAAAAAATATTGCCTTTAAATTATGCCCAACTACTTAATTAGTAGTTAAGAGACGCGACAAATTGTAAGTTTAGACAATGTTATCCCGACGGTCAATAATGGTGACATTAGGGGCAGGGTTAGAAATTTTGTAATCGCTGTCAACAGTTGCGGTTGGTACTTCCCGATTGTCGCTATCTACAGTTTTTGTAGTATCAGGTGCATCGTAAATCCCCCATTCTTGAATACCGCGATCGCTCAGAACAGCTTCGGCACGAGCAATTTCTTCATCCTTGCCATCTACCATCACCAAATACTTGCCGCGAGACACCAACTCGTTATAAACTTTGGCTCGTTCTTCAGGAATTCCCAAACCAATAAATCCACCAACCAAACTACCAGCTAAAGCGCCAAGTGCGCCGCCAGTGAGAGTAGTAGCAAGCGCGGTGGCTGTAGCACCAGCGATCGCAAGAGGGCCAACTCCAGGAATCGCCAACGCACCCAAACCAACTAATAAGCCAGTTAAAGTTCCCAAAGCACCGCCAGCAGCAGCGCCAGTCATAGCACCTTCATCAATCTTGCTGTCGTCAACGCGATCGCCCACGTGAACGCCAGCTATTTCATCCTCTTTGTCTGTATGGCGTGCGAGGATAGAAACTTTGTGCATCGGAAAATCAGAATTTTTCAGCGCGTGGAGTGCATCTTCCGTCTCTTGACGGTTAGAAAATACACCAACAGCTAGCTTACTTTTGCCTAAACTCGCGTCAGGGGTAGCAGCGGTCAGTGGGTAAGGAACGGTATCCATTCCCATCCCCAAGCCACTAACACCAGTAGGGTAAGCGTTTGCAAACCCAACAGGGAGATCGAATGTTGGAGCATCATACACGCCCCAATCCTCAATTCCGCGCTGACGCAGCATTGGTTCGGCACGATTAATTTCTTCTTCAGTGCCATCTAGCATGAGCAAATAATCGCCATTATGCAGGCGATCGCTGTAGATTTTGGCTAAGTCTTCAGAAACCCCCAAACTCAGCAATGCCGCCAGCATACCGCCCGTTGCTGCGCCAATTGCTCCACCCACCAAAGTTTCGCCCAGAAGCGCTGCCAAAACGCCCCCTGCCAATATGGGGCCGAATCCAAAGATTGTCAACAGACTCAGACCGCCTATTAAGCCAAATAAGCCACCTGTAGCAGCGCCTGCAACTGCACCTGCTTTAACGCCATCTGTAAGTCCATCGCCAGATTCGTCTTGAACATCAACCCCAGCGATCGCATCTCGACTTTCCGCATGCTGTGCGACTATAGAAACTTTTTGCATGGGAAAGCCCGAATTCTTCAGTTCGTTGAGGGCTTCTTCCGTCGCTGCACGACTGGTGAAGACGCCAAAGGCGCGTTTGTCTTGCGCTAAAGCCATGTTTTTATCCTCCCGTTTAAAGATAAATAACGTTGCAAAAATATTTAAGTTTTTTGTAATTATTGCTTTTCCTACTTTATTCACGTTTTTATCATGGAAATCATCACCCTGGAGGCGTAAACTACAAATTTCTCAAGCCAAACAGACTGGTGAGATATTTATACGACTTACACAACCGCCTTTTCATTTGCTCGAAACGGCTGCGGGGACAGGGATGCGCTGAAAATTTCCGCCCACGTTTTTTCCTACTTCTGTAAGCAGCCTGTTAAGTAGGAGAATTGAATTAAATCGTGTCATCTTGTACGTTATTTGAGGAAAGAAAGCCAAGATTAATAAGGATTTGATGGGGACTGCTTGCGCTTTACCCATCCTACAAATAATTAAGCGGATGACTGAGTTTATAAGACCCAACTTAAATAAAAAATCCTATTAGTTTAACAAAACTAATAGGATTTTTTGTTTGTCAACCTATCCCCGTAAAGTCATTTACCGAGAAATAACGTTGAAGTTTATTGTTATATTAATCATTCTTGGGCGGCACAAAAGTTGTTTTATTAACCACAACTTTGAAACCTTTAATTTACTTAGTTAAAAATTTAATTGTAGCCAAATGTTGCTGATTGGAGATAGTTTCTGTTATCTGAATTGATAGATACAAAATTTTTTTATATTTATAGAACTGGTAAGGAGCAAGTTTTTTATTAGCCCTGCTCCTCAACTTTTTGTTAAACAAATGGACAACTGCCAAGCTTATACAGTCTCGTCTCGCCGATCGATGATTACGACTTCGGGGTGTTTGCTAACAACTTGGTAATCGGGGTGGGTGGTATCGACGGCTGGGTGAGAGTTGCGATCGCCCTCGTTGAAGTTGCGTGTAGTATTATCCACACCTTCGGCTGCATCATAAATACTAGCCTCTTGAATACCTCGCTGGTTCGGAACATTACCGCCAGTAAATGCAGTTGTTGCAGCAGTTGGGGTAGAAACAGCAGACTGGGAATGAATAGCAGTTGGATCGAAAATTTCCCACTCTTGAAGACCGCTATTGCCTAGAATTGGTACGGCGCGATGCACTTCATCTTCTGTACCATTGACTATAACTACATACTCTCCCCCCATCACGCGGTCGTTGTAGAACCGCGCACGCTCATCTGGCAATCCCATTCTCATAGCGTCAAAGCGATCGCGCATTTCGACGCCTGCAAATCGCTCCGGCTGTTCAAAATTCTGCGCCACCAGAGTAACTTGGTTCAGGGGGAAGCTAGCATTTCTGAGATCTTTGACAGCTATTTCTGCATCGCGACGGTGGGGAAAGTAGCCCACAGCGTATTTGTTTCTAGCAATACCAGCGCTAGCAACTCCAGTCGTAGGAGCGGTAGCCGTTGCATAATTGGTACGAGCGGTATCAACGCCCGGTGTATCATAGATACCCCACTCTTGAATGCCGCCACGGTGTAGAATAGCTTCTGCTGCCGCAATTTCCCTAGTGCTGCCATCTATTATTACTAGATATTCACCCCGGCTAACTCTTTCGTTATAAACTCTGGCTCTTTCTTCAGGAATTCCCAAACCAACCAATGCGCCCAGCAACCCTCCGGTGACTGCACCTATAGCAGTACCAGAAAGAGTCGTTGCAATAGTTGTTGCCGTAGCTCCTGCGAGCATAACAGGGCCAATTCCCGGAATTGCTAATATACCCAAACCAACTAATAAGCCAGTTAGACCTCCCAAAGCGCCGCCAGTAATCGCGCCTTTTGTAGCACCCAAGTCAGCTTGATTGCCCTCGCGATCGCCGTGTGAGTCTCTAGGACGTTCGCTCACATCAGCACCAGCTATTTCCTCATTTCTATCGGCATCTCGTGCAACGACAGAAACTTTATCCATCGGAAAACCCGAATCTCTCAACTCGTGCAGCGCATCTTCAGCATGTCGCTTAGTACGAAATACACCTACAGCACGTTTATCTCGCTCTAAAGTCATTTTTTTAATCTCCACTGGACACAGATAGCTAAAATACAGAATTTGTGGGGAATTTATCTTCTAAATACTTTTTTAGGCTTTTCCTCGGCAGTTTCCATCACCCTGGAGGTGTAACGACCGATCTATCAACAGAAAGGCAAAAGATATTCTTGTGTTAAAGCGGCGATCGCGACTTGCCAGTTCGGTTCTACGCCCCCAGTATCTTGACTGATACCGATAATCTCTTAATAGGAAGGCAGTTTAGGTACTGCCATTTGTCCGTCGCTGTGGAAGGGGTCGATAAAGTGGTGCAAAAGTGGTTATTACCAACGCTGAGTGAAGTGTTAGCCCGGAGTACACCAACTGGGCAAGATCATTTTTTGTCTGATGCAGGGCAGGCAAAAGTAATAGAGAACAGCCACCGACACGCTAGCAGCCGGATGGCAAAAGAGCGAGTAAAAGCGCACAGGGAGTGGTGTGGAGCGATCGCATCCCTAGAACATCTGCTCCTAGAAATCCTTGAGGGGGGACAAGATAACCCTACAAATTCAATTGATGCTATCTTACCCGAGCAATTACAAATTACAGGATTAGTTTTAGCTGGCCCCGTGCCAGTCTTGAGCCATCCAGATTTGATGAGGAGCTTTCAAACTGGGGTTTTCACCGCAGAACAATTTAATCCTCTAGCATTGATGCCATATCATTTGCTGCCTGCACAATCTGGGCAGACAAATAATGTTCCGCAATGCCCTTACTCGCTGCCTTTGCTACCAGAAGATCCGCTAGGAGCAGAGCAGTTTTGTATAGTTTTTACCCCGGCGTTTAGTTTAGTAATGGTGCTGGGAGAAAACGCAAACGGCAATCCAGCTTTTCAATTTTCCTTTGACCCTGAAGTAGTGCAGCAAGCATGGGCGTCGCTAAAGTATCGGTTGTTACTTACAAGCCGCGATCGCAGCTGTCACTTAGATGCCCTAGTGGAGAGGTTTCCTCCCATAGCCCCAGATTACCGAACCGTCATGCAGTTTAGTCGCCTGCTGCTGAAACATTTACCCGAAGATGTAGCGCCAGTAGAGGAGCAAAGGAGCAAAGGAGCAGAAGAACAGAGGGCGATCTCGCAAGAAGCTGCGATCGCTCCAAAATCCACCGTTTCTACTCCCGCTTGTTCAACCCCAACCCAAAATCTAAAATCGCAAGATGTAGAATTGCTGCAAGCCTTTGCCCACGAAGTACGCACGCCGCTTACCACCATTCGCACCCTTACCAGGCTGTTGCTAAAGCGCCGCGACCTCGGAGCTGATATCATCAAGCGTCTGGAGATTATCGACCACGAGTGTACCGAGCAAATTAACCGCATGGAGTTAATTTTCCGCGCCGTCGAATTAGAAACTTCAGAAGTTAAAGATTGGCAGGGTGCCCTAACCACAACCTCTCTTGCCCAAGTATTGCAAAACAGCATTCCCCACTGGCAAAAACAAGCCAGTCGCCGCAACTTAACCCTTGACGTTGTACTACCCCAAAAGCTACCCGCTGTGGTGAGCAATCCCGCCATGTTAGATCAGGTGCTGACTGGATTGATGGAAAAATTCACCCGCAACCTACCAGCAGGCGGTCACATTCAGGTTCAGGTAATACCAGCCGGAGACCAGCTTAAACTGCAACTTTGTTGTCAATCGCATCCTGAAGAAGAGGATAGCGGACAAGCAAAAGTCGCAGACTCAAGCGGGAAGTCACTTGGTCAGATGCTAGTATTCCAGCCGGAAACTGGAAACATTAGCCTCAATCTCAACGCTACCAAGAATTTGTTCCAAGCTTTGGGAGGGAAATTAATAGTGCGCCAGCGCCCTAAACAAGGTGAAGTGCTGACAATTTTCTTGCCTCTTGAATTACAAAACCGCAGTATATGGAATGCGTGAAGTACCCGCTGGCTTGGGCGCATAGCTGGTGAAACGGTAAATTTGCCTAATAAGTTGCTCTGGCAACCATTTCTTTTATCCTTTGCCTGTCTAAACCCTTATATTCGGTAAGCAAAACTAAACCCAGATTAGGGCGCTTTTTGCTTTGTTTGGTCAACTGGTAGCAGCACTTTAAAGGTGGAACCTTCACCCAGTCGGCTGGTGACAGAAACTGAGCCGCCGCAGCGCAGGAGCAGTTGCTGCACTATGGTTAAGCCTAAACCCGCACCGGGAACATCTTCGCTGCTGGCTGGGCGTCCTCGATAAAAGCGATCGAATATTTTGGGAATTTCCCCCGCAGCAATGCCCATACCAGTGTCGCGAAATTCGATCTGCACGTATTCGCCTTGTTGCTTCGAGCGTACCCAAACCTGGCCGCCTGGGGGTGTAAATTTAATACTGTTATGCAGTAGATTGATAACAATTTGTCGCAGCCAAGGCTCTGGGAAGGAAACATATGGAAGCGCAGTGCTGACGGTATATCCTAGCTGCACGCCTTTTTCGCCAGCGAGGGGCTGATAAGTGCTGACGACAGCGGGTACTATGTCGATGAGATGCACGGGCTGCACTTGTGCTGGTTGGGGAGTGCGCTCTAGCTGCATCAATTCCAGCAATCCAGTAATTAGGGAACCTTGGCGATCGCACTCTCTATTCAACATTTGCATATAGCGTTGCCGCTGGGCGGGTTTGAGCTGCGCTGAACCCAGCAGGGTGAGTGCTGTTTTCATGTTCGTTAAGGGCGTTCGCAGTTCTGTCGCTACATGGCTGAGAAACTCGTCTTTAAGGTGCAGGTCGTTCAGCAGGCTTTCGTTTTTTTGTGCAAGGACTTCTGTCGAGCGATCGCCCTTCTGTATTTTGACGGCATTACGTCTAATTTCATCCTGTCGTTGTATTTGTTTTGCCAACAATTGGGTAAGCATAACAACAGAGCAATCGCGATCGCTAGGCTCACCTATTCCTGTTTTATCCCTTAGACTACCCGCTTGAGTTATCGCCCCTTTTATACCCTCCAAAACCCCATGCACTGCAAAACGCTCAAACGTGCAAAGAGCCATCAACGATGGTTTTTTCTTGGGGATTACCTCATCTTCTAATAGCAGTCCAGCAGGCGATGCTTCTACTTCAAAGGGTGCAGCTACATCTGAAAAAACTGCTGGTTTTCGTCCTGTTTGACTAACTCTAATGCTCATATCATCGCTGTCAAAGCAAGATTTCTGCGCCCCCATTGCCCCACCAGGCTCCTTTTTAGAACCGGATGTTCGCCGCGCCAAAATCAAGCCGCAAAACTTGTCGGATACAGCTAGAACAAAATACTCGCGATCTTTTTCGCTTCCACCCTCTAGCTGGACGTGGACAATTTCCGACTCTTCATCAGACAGCAACCCTTCCCTTTGTTGCTGAGTGGCATTGCACAGATAAATCGTGTGCCGGGAAACAGCCAGATCCTGCAAGCGCTCAATTTCTGCTTGCCAGACCTGACCGGGCGGTAGCTTTACCCATAGTTCGCTGGCGATCTTTTGCTCGATCAGGACATCGATGGTTGCCCCAAGCAACGATTTGAGGCTGGCGGGACTAACTGAAAGGCGCTGGGGCGCTGGCTGTGTAGCCAGCGCCAGCTGGTAGAGGGAGACAGGCATACAATTTTGGATTTTCGATTAGCGATTTTGGAGCAAAGGTGATTTGTAAAACCAACACTTATCTGGTTCTAGGCTAACCACCCAAATCCTAAATCGAACATTTTAAATCTACAATCTTTCAGCCAGAGCATTTCGCGCTTGTTCTCGGTCGTCGAAGTGTATTTTTTCCGTACCTAGTATTTGGTAGTCTTCATGGCCTTTTCCGGCGATGAGGACGCCATCTCCGGGTTGTGCTTGTAGAATTGCCAGCCGAATGGCAGCAGCGCGATCGCCGTTGACTACAGGCTGTACGTCAGATGGTATCCCAGCCAAGATATCTTGCAAAATCCGTTCTGGGTTTTCCGTGCGCGGGTTATCTGAGGTGACGACTGCAATATCTGCTAGTTCGGCGGCAATTTTACCCATTATGGGGCGCTTGGTGCGATCGCGATCGCCTCCACACCCAAACACGCAAATCATTTTCCCTTTAATAAACGGTCGTGCTGCTTTGAGCAAATTCTCCAGACTATCCGGCGTATGTGCATAATCGACAATTACGCTAATATTCTGTTCTGGACTAATCTGCACCCTCTCCATCCGTCCCGGCACTCCGGTAAATTCTGGTAAACTATCCGCCATTGCAGACAAATCTAGACCCAGATGCAAACCAGCGCCCACAGCAGCCAGCAAGTTAGCTAAATTAAACTGCCCCACCAGAGGCGAACTGAAAGCCACATCACCCTTGGGCGTATGCAACATCCCGCTTACGCCAGTTGAGCTGTAGTCTAGGTCGGACATCCACAAAGCTGCTGTTGAGTCACTGACGCTGTAACTCCAAACCCCGTCTGGGTTGATTGTCTCAATCAACCGCTTGCCATAAGCGTCATCCAAGTTAATTACCGCACGACCTTGCAAATAATCTGGGCTAAATAGCAGCGCCTTTGCCGCGAAGTAATCTTCCATATCGCGGTGGTAGTCTAGATGATCCTGAGTCAGGTTGGTAAAAACTGCCACATCAAAAGGACAGCCCATTACCCTACCCTGCGCTAAGGCGTGGGAACTAACTTCCATCACGCCCATCTTGCACCCAGCGGCTACGGCTTGAGCCAGTTGTTCTTGCAGTTCGGGGGCAAAAGGTGTTGTGTGGGCTGCTGTTTGTACAAATCCTTGCCAACGCGCATAGAGGGTGCCAAAAAGAGCTGTACGCAGATCCGCTTTGTTTAGAAAAAATTCGATTAAATGAGTGGTTGTGGTTTTGCCATTTGTGCCCGTGACTCCCACCATTTTCATTTGTTTTGCTGGGTAGCCGTAGAAAGCAGCGGCGACAGAGGCACAAGCTTGAGTCATGTCTGTTGCAGCAATAACGCGGGGGTCTGCACCAGATTTCTGTGCAGCTTGGGGCGAAACGAGGGCGGCTACAGCACCAGCGGCGATCGCGCTTTCCCAAAAATCTCCCCCATCTACCCGCGTTCCCGGCATCCCGATAAATAAATCTCCTGCTTGACAAGCATGAGAATTAGTGCTTATACCTTTGACTTCAGCATCAAGAGCCGCATGGCTGGGGTGTTGCAAATTAGGTACGTTTGCCAATAAATCGCGCAATTTCATATTGTTAACTCCTCACACAAGCATCTTCTGGATTTTGCCCCTGCTGATCTCTACAGGTATGATGTTGGATTCTTAGATGGCTCTTTGGTTTATAGAGGCGTCTGGATTCTGCCATAAGGCTCCAATCCAAAATAGCCAATTCTTCAATCTAAAATCGGCTTGCGCCTATTTTGCATCATCAGCCACTAAATACTTCTGTAGCATTTGTTCCAACTGTTGCACGTTAGCACGAGGCGACGGGCGGGGCAGCGGTTCTTCTACGTCATTACGCTGGGGTCGAACTCGCAACAGGACAGGAACTTCATATTGATAAGCTTGGAACCAATCTTCGCGGGTGGTAATATCTCTCACCTCTAGCTGAAAGTCCAGAGTTTGTATTTGTTCTAGCTTTTCCTGTAAACCTTCGCAAAGATGACAACCAGGCTTGCTGTACAAAATTAATCGCATTGAATTTTTCCAACTGAGTAAGTTTGATAAACACTCTTTTCCGGTCGGTTTACCTGTCTTTGTGCGGTAAAATTGGCAATGTTAAAGACGCTCCAAAATTTAGAGTCAACAGCTGAAATGACCCAAGCCACCGCTTTTAACCTAGATGAACTAAACCAGAAATTCGATACTGCCCATCCCAGAGAGATTCTCGCCTGGTGTGTTGAGAATATCCCAACTGGGCTGGTACAAACCAGTGCCTTCAACGTTGACGATTTAGTTATCACCGATATACTTTACCGCGACCTGAAACCAGGCACGCCAACCCCGGTACTGTTTCTCGATACGCTGTACCATTTTCCTCAAACCCTGGAACTTGTAGCCAAATCTAAGGAAATCTATAACTTAGATCTCAAGACTTACAAGATTCCAGACGTAGATTCCCGCGATGCCTTTGCCGCAAAATATGGCGAAGCACTTTGGGACACTGATATTACACAATTCCACCACCTGACCAAAATTGAACCATTGCAACGCGGTCTTGGGGAACTGAATACAGTAGCTTGGATTACAGGGAGACGCCGCGACCAAGCAGTAACTAGGGCTGATATGCCAGCGTTTGAACTTGATAACAAGGGGCGCTTAAAGGTAAATCCCTTAGCAAGTTGGACGCGCAAAGCTAGCTGGGATTATGTCGCCGAACACGGCGTAATCTATAATCCCTTACATGACCAAGGATATCCCAGCATTGGCGACGAACCGATTACCACCCAAGTAGGTGAGGGTGAAGATGAACGTGCAGGTCGCTGGCGGGGAACTGGTAAAACTGAGTGCGGCATTCACATCTAGGGAATGGGGGATTGGGGAATTTTGAGTTTTGAGTTTTGAGTTTTGAATTAATAACTCAAAACTCTATAAAGCATTCCCTAATCTCATTTCCCCAATTACAAATTACCAATTACCAAAATGATTAAAATCCTCCACCTATCGGATATACACATGGGAAGTGGGTTTTCCCACGGACGGATTAATCCAGAAACAGGGTTAAATACGAGGCTGGAGGATTTTGTTAATACCTTGGGAAGGTGTATTGACAGCGCGATCGCAGAACAAGTAGATCTGGTCTTATTCGGTGGCGACGCCTTCCCCGACGCTACGCCGCCCCCTTATGTCAAAGAAGCCTTTGCCGGACAGTTTCGGCGCTTGGTCGATGCGGGCATCCCTACAGTCTTGCTCGTAGGCAATCACGACCAACATTCCCAAGGCCAAGGCGGAGCAAGTCTCGGCATCTATCGTACATTGGGAGTGCCTGGGTTTGTCGTTGGCGATGCCATAGAGACCCACCGCATCGAAACCCGCAGTGGCCCAGTCCAAATCCTTACTCTCCCTTGGCTTACCCGTTCTACTCTGCTAACTCGCCCGGACACAGAAGGGCTTTCTCTGGCTGAAGTAAACCACTTATTAATCGATAAGCTAAATCCCCGCATAGAAGGTGAAATTCGGCGTTTAGACCCAGAAGTGCCAACTGTCTTACTAGCTCACCTCATGGCAGACAACGCTAGCTTGGGAGCAGAACGCTTGCTGGCAGTAGGCAAAGGCTTTACCCTCCCTCTGTCATTGCTAACGCGGGACTGCTTTGACTATGTTGCTTTAGGCCACGTCCACAAGCACCAAAACCTTAATAAATCTAACGACCCGCCTGTTATCTACCCAGGTAGCATCGAGCGGGTGGATTTCTCTGAAGAGAAGGAAGACAAAGGTTATGTAATGGTGCAGCTAGAGCGAGGCAAGGCTGAGTGGGAATTTTGTCCTTTGCCAGTTCGCGTTTTCCGGACGATACAGGTGGATGTATCTAAGGCAGCTGAACCGCAAGCTGCTTTGTTAAAAGCTATTGAGAAACACGAGCTTCAGGAGGCAGTAGTAAGGCTAATTTACAAGCTGCGCTCCGAACAAATAGATCAAATTGATAATGCGGCGTTGCACCGGGCTTTGAGCGATGCTCACACTTATACAATTCAGCCAGAATTAATTAGTCAGCTAGCACGTCCGCGCTTGCCTGAACTAGATGCTGGTAGTAGTATCGATCCAATGTCGGCGCTGAAAACTTACTTGGATAATCGTGAAGATCTCAAAGATATTCAAAGCGAGTTGATGGAGGCAGCACACAGGTTATTGGAAGCTGAGGAGGTACTGTGGTTAGAGACAAGTAAGGGTGGGTCGGAGTTGGAGAAAAATACTAATCAAAACAGCCAACAAGTGGGGGGTAATGTAGATGCTCAACTGAGGTTACTTTAGTTTGAATCTCTACCCCAGCATTCCTAATTTTCTGAGTTATTGGCAAAAGGTTGATTGCCTTCTTAGAAACACATTTGTATCCGATAAGCTTTGCTGGCTTTGTCGAAGATGCGCTGCATAATTTTGCTGAAGCGTGCAGTCAACTAGACGGCTATTTGGTAGTATTGGCTGCTTAGTCCTGGGTATCTAGCTTGGGCTTAATATCAACTGCCTGTAAATATCCCTATATTTTTAAGGTTGTTTATGCAGAGTAAGAAAATTTAAAATCTGCTTTACCATTGCTTAATCGCCAATAACCAGTCTCCAGTAAGATTTAAGAGCATAGTAATAGACAACAACGCTGGCGATCGCTAATATTAATGGTCATCTGCATTTGCTATAAAAGTTTACGGGTAGGCTTTTTATGTCCTTCTATTCCGGGCTGAAGCGAGTTTTAATCGGTGAATCTTTACCGACAAGCGCCCATGCTGAAGAACGATTGAGCAACGCCGCAGCATTGGCCGTGCTTTCGTCGGATGCTCTCTCTTCTGTTGCCTACGCGACAGAAGAGATACTGTTGGTGCTGGTGGCTGCTGGAACTGGCGCTTTGAGTTGGTCTTTACCCATTGCCATAGCGATTATCGCCCTTCTGGTGATTGTCATACTTTCCTACCGCCAAACTATTAGAGCTTATCCCCAAGGCGGTGGTTCCTACATTGTGGCGCGAGAAAACCTGGGTTTGTATCCAGGGTTGGTTGCAGGCGCTTCTTTGATGATCGACTATATCCTAACTGTCACTGTCAGCATCTCTGCTGGAACCGCCGCTCTAACTTCAGCCGTTCCCCAACTAACACCCTACACGGTAGAGCTTTGCGTGCTGTTTATCTTCTTATTGATGGTGGCAAATCTCAGGGGAGTGAAGGAATCAGGCCAGCTGTTTATGATTCCCACTTATACGTTTATTGCCTGTATTTTCGTTTTGATTGGTATTGGTTATTATCGCCAAGCAGTTGCTCCAGTACCTCACATATATCCGGAAGTTCGTATTACAGAAAACGTCAGTTTATTTTTCATTTTGAGGGCGTTTTCTGCTGGCTGCACAGCCCTAACGGGGGTGGAAGCAATATCTGATGGAGTGTTAGCTTTCAAGCGACCGGAGTGGAAAAATGCCCGCCTGACATTGCTCTGGATGGGGGCGATTTTAGGCACGATGTTTATGGGAATTACTGAGTTAGCTTACACTTATCACATCGTTCCAGAAGAGGGACAAACGGTAGTGTCTCTATTGGGTCGCGAGATATTGGGAGAGGGGCCGTTTTACTATTTTATCCAGGTAGCAACTCTGTTAGTTTTACTGTTAGCAGCTAATACCAGTTTTGCGGATTTTCCCAGACTTTGTTATTTTTTGGCGAGGGATGGATTTTTACCCCGGCAATTAGCAATTTTAGGCGATCGCTTAGTCTATTCCAACGGTATTATTTTCCTCAGCGTCGCCTCTGCTATCTTGGTCGTAATCTTCAAAGGGCAAGTTAACGCTATTATTCCCCTCTATGCTGTAGGCGTGTTTACTTCCTTTACCCTCTCTCAAGCTGGAATGGTGCGCCGCTGGCTCAATGAAAAAACTTCCGGTTGGCAAGCTAGCGCCTTGATGAATGGCTTGGGAGCCATTGCTACCCTTGTAGTTTTGGGTGTAATTGTGTCAACGAAGTTCCTGTTAGGAGCTTGGTTAGTTGTAGTAGCAATTCCACTTGTTGTGTGTCTGTTTTTAAGCATTAACAGTCACTATAAATATGTGGCAGAACGCCTCAGCATTCAGGAAATAGCGCCTAGAAGTTATGTTCCGAGACCTAAAGGGGACATCGTAACGCACCCAGCGATAGTTGTAGTAGGCCAATTACACCGAGGCACAGTAGAGGCGCTTGATTATGCCCGCAGTATTGCTGATGAGATTGTTGCACTTCATGTTGATCTTGGTTCGACAAATCGAGAAAAACTGCAACAAAGATGGCAAGAATTAGAAGCAGATATCCCTTTGGTAATTGTAGATTCGCCCTATCGCTCAGTATCGCGTCCAATTGTGCAGTTTGTCGAAGAGTTTGAAGCGCGTCATCCTGGGGCTTTGTCTACGGTGATAATTCCCGCTTTCGTGACGCGGAATTGGTGGGAGGGTCTTTTGCACAATCAAACTACTTTGTTTTTGAAGGTGGCTCTACGAGCTAAGAAAAGCAATAGAGTTGTTACTACTGTGAGATATTACCTTTAATCCCAAATTAGAGATAGTTAATTTAGCAAAATATACCAATGAATCCTAGTAAATTCCTAAAAATAACAAAACCAAAAATTTTTGCATTAACATACAGGGAACAAGGGCAAAACGCAAAAGAAAGAAAACCGATTTCAACAAAACTTTTAGTTAGTATCTACGGGCAAAAACAAGGCAGAGCAGCTTATTTATCCACATTAATTGGAGGAATTATGCTGAGTTGCCTAGCTGCAAATCCAAGTTTAGCGGCGCTTTCACCAGAGGAAATTAATTCGATTGCACGGCAAACTACAGTGCTGATCGCGCCTGGACTGACGCCAGAATTAAAGAAAGAAATAGAGGAAAACCGTAACAATCCTTTAGCGAGCCAAAGAAATAAGGAAGGAGTTTGGAATCCTGGTTCTGGGGTAATTATTGCTAGAAACGGAAAAACTTACTATGTTTTAACGGTTGCCCATAACTTTCGGCAAGATCTTGTAGAGAATAATCAGTCGTTTGGGATTAGGACAAGCGATCGCACAGTTCATGTCGCCAGCAAGGTAGATGATGGTAGGGGTTGTCCGCTCGTTAGCGAACCAAGGCTTACATCTCTGATAAGATTTGGCTGTAAACCTCCAGGGGAGAACGTTCAAGGTACAGATCTCGCTATTCTTAGTTTTGAGAGCGATCGCAACTATCCTGTTGCTTCATTGGGAGACGCCGATACTGTAAAAATGGGCGATACGGTTTATATCTCAGGCTGGCCAGATCCGGAAAAAGAGGTAATTCCTGGACAATTTAACGAAGATGGTTCGCCCAAATGTCGCGGTAAGGTAGCTCGTCGCCAGAGGCGTTTAGCCTGGGGTCGCGTGAGTGGAAAGCTTAATCCCGATCTGAAATACCAGGGCTATAGCATTTTTTATACGGATAATACAAGGGCGGGAATGAGCGGCGGGCCAGTCTTTGATAATAAAGGAAAAGTGATTGGCAGTCACGGGTTAGGTAGAAGTACAAAACCTCAATGTGGCGCTAACATTCAGCCTGTAAATCAATCGCAGGCTGCATTAGAGTCTGGCGAAAACCCAACAGCATTACTAGGAAAAAATCCTGATTTTGACAGCCTGAATTCTTTATTTAGCAGTTCGCAGAATGTCAATTACTTTTTGCTTAAACTGCAAGAATTCGGCCTTAAATTACCCTTCAATGTTGACCCGCCTTCTGCGGCTCTGATTAAAAGAGGAATGATGCCAGGGGGAATCCGGGCGATCGCGCAGGCAAGTGGCAAGGTAGAATTTGATGCCCTTTCTGATGGCTTTGAAGATCCCAATGATGTCATAGACGATATTTATGGCGGGTTTTCTAGCATTGATGGTAGACTCGGAAATTGCTCTATAAGCGTCAACCTGGGCGCTCGCGATGAGTGTAACAGCAGGTAAATTAAGCTGTAAGGAGCATTCGTGAACGCGAAATATTTTTTATCTGCTATATCAATATTATTGTTAGCTGCACCATCCGCTTTGGCTGAGGTAATAGATGAATTAGCTGCGATCCACGATTCTCCAATACTTGAGGAAAGCCAACAATTACCGGAAATTTCTCAGTTATCACGGGGGGCCATTTCAGAAAATAACCACAGCCTAGAATCAGAGTTTTTATCACAACCAACTCCACCAGCAGCAGATGTTGGAGAGAATGAAGCGATCGCGCAAGTTGACAGTAACGATGAACCGGATGATAATAATTCGCCGGATGACGAAAGCGAGCGAGTAACTTCTGTCTCAGAACTGTCGGACGTACAAACGTCAGATTGGGCTTATCAAGCATTGCGAAACTTAGTAGAAAAGTATGGCATAATTTCTGGCTATCCTGATGAAACTTTCCAGGGAAATCGCACCTTAACTCGCTATGAATTTGCCGCTGCATTGGATGCAACTATCAAAAAAATTGAGCAGTTAGTTACCGCTAATGTGGAAGATAAAGCCAAGCAGCAAGATTTGGAAACGCTGCGAAAACTGCAAGAACAGTTTGCATCTGAACTAACTGCTTTGCAAGGTCGGGTCGATAAACTTGAGGGTCGTACAGATTATCTAGAAAACCATCAATTTTCTACAACCGTAATATTGGGGGGAGAGGCGATCTTTGCCGCCGCAAATGCCTTTGGAGGTGGCCCTCCAGGTACAGGGAAGGCTAACACGGTTCTCAACTACCTAACGCGATTGCAAATAGTCGCGTCTTTTACTGGCAAAGACCGACTGCGGATGGAACTCGCTGGTGGTAACTTTGATAACTTAGGCTTTGCTAGCCCTGACGCACTGAACACCAATACAGTTTTACTTTCTTATCAGGCAGGTACTAACAACAATATACAGTTAGCAATGGCAGAGTATCGCTTTGCCGCATTTGGCGATCGCGCGGTTTTTACGTTTAGGCCAGTTGGCTTTAGCTTGAGCAGCGTCCTGAGCGCCAATTCTCCTTATTTTGATACAGGTCGAGGCTCAATTTCCCGCTTTGGCGAAGCGAATCCCGTCTTCAAGATTGGCGCTTTGGATGCTGGCTTCGGTATGGATTTGTTGTTAGGAAATCGCGCTCGCTTACAAGTAGCTTACGGCACTAGAAGGACTAATAATTCAGATGACGGTTTTATATTTGGTAAAAACGCTCATGCAACCGGAATTCAATTTTTACTGTTACCGGGTAATAGCGTACTGACTGGCATCAGTTATGTCTATAATTACTCGCCTGACGGTCGATTAAATACTTTTACCGGAAGCGCGATCGCCGATGCTTCTGGATTCATCGATCAACGATCTAATATTCATGCCTTGAGTGGAACTCTACAATGGCGAATTTCCCCTAAACTCACCTTTGCAACTTGGGGCGGTATTGTTGGAACTTATGCCGCCGCTACCCAAGCGTTCGCTGTCAGCACTAATTATATGTTTTCCTTGGGTATTTCCGATCCCTTCGGACGGCGAGGAGATTTGCTAGCATTAATGGTTGGGCAACCTCCCAGACTAATTCGTGTCCTGGGATTCGTCGGAGCCAACGGCGGTCTTTTAGAAGACTCTTCCTCGTTTCACCTAGAAACTTTCTATCGGTTGACGGTCAATAACAGGATTTCCATCACGCCGGGGTTTTTCATGGTGACGAATCCTGGAAATATTGAAAATAATAAAACTATCTATGTTGGCGTACTACGAACTACTTTTCGCTTCTAAAGGGGGAAAATTTGATGATAATTAGCAAAAATATCAATCGCTATTTTTCTGGAAAGCTGCTAATACTTGTGTCAGCAACTCTCTATTGTTTAAATTTAGATGCGTTTGGTCTAGCAAATGCACAACAACCTGTAAACAGTACCGTTACACAATCCACATCTCCCCAAACAACTGACCGAAATGCTCCGCGCCGCCCAAACCCAGGTTTTTTTGAAGAAGAAAGAAGGCAGCAGTTTGGCTTCGGTAAGTTCCTTGACTCTGCCTTAGATGGCGCAGACAACTACTTTGCTAGCGATTCAGTTAGCGAGCTTTCTAATGCTTCCTTAAATCCGCTTTCGGCGCCAGTAATTAGTCCTATAAATGGTACTTTAACCGTCTTGAGTCGCAACGAAAATTCTCCCAATTTTCTCAAGACTACTTTTGCGGTTGGACCTAATGTCCCTATATTGACCTTTACCAGCCCTCAATATGGTACAGATCCTCGGATAGGCACGCTAACAGTTAATGGGGCTATACAAGCCAACGGTAAAACGATAAACTTTAGCGGGCGAAGAAATTACAGCGGTAGTTTTGCTATCAAAGATAATAATGTGAGTGGCGCTGTTCAGGTTGTAGATCCAAATGACCCTAGCACCACAATATTTATTCAACTTCCCCAAACTCAAATTCCAAATGTCGATGATGATAACCAACCGCTGTCAGCACCAGCCCAACTATCAATAGGACTACCCAGCGATCGCTAGACCATTTACATCGCAAGACGCGGTAATAATTCCAAAAATCACGATATTTGTCTTTTGCTCGGAAGTCAGCGACACTAGAGATAGGAAAAACTCTGACTTTTGAGGTTATCCGAGAAATGTCAACATCAGATGCTGAAAATAGACCTGTGCCTTGGGGCTTATGGCCAACATTAGGCTTTACCGCTATTGTATTAGCAACATATTTTGGGATGCAAGTGGCGATCGCTATCCTATACGCTATCTTTCAGCTTGCCCAGAACCCTAACATAGATCGAGAGGCTTTTGCCAAAAGCTTATCAATCAACGGCTTCTTACTTTCACTATCCGTTATTGGTTCTGCCCCTATTTGTACAGCTTTAACTATTTGGTTTGCGAAGCTTCGCAAGAATATTAATCTCAAAATTTATCTTGGCCTTAGACAAGCCACTATAAAAGATTATTTTTTATGGTTGATTTTTTTGGCACTTTACATAGCTATTACCGCTGGCATTACTAATTTATTAAAAATTTCACCATCACCTTTTGTGACCGAAATAGTAAAAACAGCTTATTTTTCTCCAGCACTTTATCTAGCTATTATAGTTATAGCACCGATATTTGAGGAAGTTTTATTTAGAGGATTTTTGTTTGAAGGAATCAGACGTTCCCGTCTAGGTTCTATAGGTTCTATACTAATTACTTCATTGCTATGGACGATAATTCACACACAATACGATCTTTATTTTATGGGCGTACTTTTTGCTTTAGGGATTTTACTGGGAATGGCACGCCTAAAAACTGGCTCTGTCTATCTAACAATTTTGTTACATTCAGTAAATAACCTTCTAGCTGTACTTTAAGATATTAAATAGGCGGGCACAAAAAACAAAAAAAGCGTCTTTCATATCCTGATAATATCTATTTTTTCCGCCCTATATATGTCTAAACTTTTACCCGCAGCCTTACTATCAATAGCCCTTGTCTTGAGCCAAACAGGAAGCCCGAATCCAGCGATCGCCCGCTCCTGTTCGGGTAATAGATGCGGCCCGAAACCAATACAGTTTGTACCGGGACAACGCATTACTGTCCAAGTAGCTAACCTGACATCGGGCATTATTCAGCTACAGAAGGTCTACGGTACTGAACCGATTGCCCTAATTCCAGGAGAAGTTTCGTCTTTCGTGCGCGGGGGAAATACAGACCCCAATTTTTCTTTAGTAGTTTGGGATGAAAACGGTCAGCCTCTGCGAGTGAGGATTGCTAAACCGACGGCTAGAACCTTGCGGGTGGAAGTGCGTTCCGGCGGGCGTCCTCCAGGCGATCGCACGGTTTATCTCAAAGACGACGGTCGTATTGCTGTTTTCTAAAAATCTTATAGTTGCATAATATAACCCCCACTTTAGAAGTGGATGCAGTTTCACACTATGGGTAGACCTCAGCCCATAGGTCGGTAGCTACGATGTATACATGACAACATTGTTAAGAAAAGTAACAATGTTTAATTTTAACCTGTGTTTCCTACCTACTGGTAAAGCCATTCAAGGGCAAAGATCGCAATAGAAAAATATTGGGATGAAATTGTTAAGGTGCGATCGCGCATTGGCAGGATACCTAATTTTGCATATTGTTAGGTATAGCCTATTCGTGGCGTGCTTTAGATTTTTTCAGTCCATCATCTAAAACCTCTTTTTGGCTGTTTTAGAAAATAATATTGAAGCCAAAATTTCCCAAAAAAGTCACAAATGAAACACCAACTTATAGAAAAGCAAGTTAGCTTATCAGGATTTAACATTCCTTATTTAGAAGGAGGAATCGCATCAAATTCAGCACCGCTGGTATTTTTACATGGCTGGGGTGTAGGAGTTGAACCTTATCAAGAAAGCTTAAATATTTTAGTCCAGCGCTATCGCGTTATAGTGCCTCGTTTGCTAGAGTTTGAGAAACTAATTTATAATGACGCAGATTTCAACTATCAGAAATATGCTCAATTTATAATCGCTTTTTTAGATACGCTTAATATCAAAAAAGCGCATATCGTCGGACATTCCATAGGAGGAGGAATCGGTATTGCCTTGGCAGCCTCAAGGCCAGATCTTGTCCGCAGCCTATTAATAGCCGATAGCACGGGTTTTCCTCTAGGGACTGTGCCGGAAATAGTGTTACGGCGGGCTATGGAAATGCCTGCACAAGCTTGGGAAAAGCCTTTTAGCTATCAACATTTTTTGATACCTCAAGTATTCTTCCTCAACTGCTTGGTTAAGATTCGCAGTATTATCAACTTAGGCAAAATGGGGATAGAGCAAGATTTAAGACCCATTTTGCCAAAAATTCAAGTCCCGTCTTTAGTTGTGTGGGGTGAAAACGATCTGCTTACTCCTCTAAAGTCTGGCAAAGAGTTTTTTGAGGGTATAAGAGGAGCAGAAATGCTAGTTGTAGAGGAAGGATACCACGAATGGAATCTTTTCTTTGCCGATAAATTTGCAGCGATTATCTCGGAGTTTATTGAGAAAATTGAACATAGGCAAGAACAAGTTTCATATGAGCGATCGCCCCAACCTATCTAAGAGAAAACTAAATGATTTTGTTGTGGTAGCAAGTATCCCTAATTGCTGATAGGATAAACTGTTGTGCTAAAAATACAGCCCCTGTGCCAGACCAATCCAACTCTCCAAAATCTCAGCGGTTGCCCCTCCAGCGCTGGCACATTTATCCAGCAAGAGACAACCAGGCGCAACAGTTAGCGGCTGCTACTAATCTCTCGCCCCTTATAACTCAAGTGTTAATTAACCGGGGCATTGAGACAACTGAACAGGGGCTGGTCTATTTAAATCCAGATTCCCAGTTCTTGCCAACGCCGCTAGAAGAATTTCCCGATTTGGCAATCAGCGTAGATTTATTAATTGATGCCATAACATCGCACCAAAAAATTGCTATTTGTGGCGACTACGACGCCGATGGTATGACCAGCACCGCCTTATTATTAAGGGCGCTGCGTCACTTAGGCGCTAAAGTAGATTACGCCATACCCAGCCGCATGAAAGATGGCTACGGCATTAATAGTCGCATAGTTGAAGAATTCCACCGCGAAGAAGTCTCGCTAATTTTAACTGTAGATAACGGGATTTCAGCTTATGAACCCATCGATAGGGCGCGGCAACTTGGGATAAAAGTCATCGTCACCGACCACCACGATTTACCAGAGAAACTTCCCCCAGCCGATGCTATCCTCAACCCCAAACTACTCCCCGAACTTTCTCCCTATCGCGGTCTAGCTGGTGTTGGTGTTGCCTACGTTTTGGCTGTAACTCTTGCCCAAAAACTGGGTAAACTTCAGGGATTAACTAAGTCTCTTTTAGAACTATATACCTTAGGAACTATTGCCGATTTAGCACCTTTGACGGGAGTTAATCGCCGCTGGTTAAAGCGCGGGTTAAGGGAATTGCCGCACTCGCAATTAAAAGGGGTGCAAGCATTAATTGAAGTTGCTGGAGTAAAGTCAGCACCAGGAAGCGGGGAACAAGCGAATCCAACATTGTTCGCCGCTTTATCAAATGGGGGTAAAAATGCAAAAACCCTAAAACCGGAGGATATTGGTTTTAAACTTGGCCCGCGCATTAATGCCGTAGGTAGACTTGATGACCCTCAAATTGTAATTGATTTGCTGACTACAGATGATATGGGGGTAGCACAAGAACGTGCGAGGCAGTGCGAAGAAATTAACCAAAGACGACAGCAACTCTGCGAGGAAATTGAACGAGAAGCTGTTGATTTGTGCGAACAAAATCAGATTAGTTTCCAACAACAGCGCGTATTAGTTATTGTGCAAGCGGGTTGGCATCACGGGGTTATTGGTATTGTCGCCTCTCGCTTGGTGGAACGCTATGGCGTACCTGTGTTTATCGGCACTTATGAGGAAGATGGACACATCCGAGGTTCGGCGCGGAGTATTCCAGAATTCCATGTATTTGAAGCGTTGGAATCCTGCCACGACTTGTTAGAAAAATATGGCGGTCACAGGGCGGCTGGAGGTTTTTCCTTCTCAGCTAAAAATTTGGGGGCATTTCGAGAAAGATTAAGCAAGTTTGCTCACCAGTGTCTCGAACCACAACATCTAAAGCCGTTGATTTCAATTGATGCCCGCGCTAATTTTGAGCAAATCGATCTCAATCTTTACAAGCAGATTGACTCGCTACATCCCTGCGGCATTGAAAATCCAGATCCCGTTTTTTGGACGCCTGAAGTGCGGGTAGTTAGTCAACAAATTGTTGGCAAGGGTCACATCAAATTGATATTAGAACAGGACGGCCAGCCAAATAGAATTAAAGCGATCGCTTGGCGGTGGGGCGATTACTTCCCCCTACCTTCTCAAATCGATATCGCCTACAAATTGCAAGAAAACAACTGGAATGGCAACACTAATATAGAGCTAGTGTTAGTAGGTGTCAGGCTCCCGGTAACTTCTTCCCCTACGGCTGCCCAAAAGAAAGCCGAGTTTTACCACAACGATCGCCGCTACACTTGCAGCCTGGTGGAGTCTTTGAGGGAATTAAGAATTAGAAATCCCCAAGGCAAAGTCTTAGCGATTCAGCGAGGCCAAAGAGTCGGCTTTTTGGGAATAAAGCGGGAAGAAGCGGATGAAGTCGATGTGACTAAGCCACCTTATTTCGATTTAATTAAGGCTGCTCTCAGTGCTTTGGAAACTAAGTAGCCCTTGGTGTTGAGTTTTAAGTTATCGCCTTTTAACTCAACACTCAAAATTATTTTAGTTGAGTTTTGAATTATCGCCTTTTAACTCAACACTCAAAACTCAACACTCAAAACTCTTTTAAAGGTTGCCGCGCTGCGCTGCCAGTAAAAAAATCACTATTGGCCCAGACAGCATAATTAATGCTACAAAGGTCAGCTGGGCGATAACTTCCCAGTTGACGCTGCCTAAACCGCTTGCTATATCGCTTATAAACTCCATCTCTTTCCCCTCGTGGACGTTACGAATAGAATGTCTTGGGCAAAATTCGCCATTCGATTTTACCCAGCGATCGCACCCCTTATTTAAGGAACTTAACAAAAGTATAAATTTCGATAGAAAACGGTAAGGTGGTAAGGAGGAATCGGCGATCGCGTACCCAAGGCAAGAGCAACTCCCTACGCTTGCGTAGCAGAATCCCCACAACCCCAACCGAAAACAACTCACGCGGGCGTCGTAGTGGGGCAACTAGAGGCAAATGCCTGCCACCTAGCGACGCAGGCAGACTTCTAGCCTGCGGCAATTTACCTTTAAGAAGAAGTTCCCTGCAAGAACTTCATCAGCAAATCTTTATTAACTTCCACGTACTCCTCGCCAAATTTAATTAACTGAGCCACATTCACTGGCGTCGCATCGTCCATTGCATCGTTGACGATTTCCGGTTGCAGACGCAAGTATCGGGAACTATCATCATCATCCCCCATACCAGGAACGCTCATAACCTGCTCGGTAATATAGTCAGTAATGTCAGAGGGAGCGTCAAAAACTACATCAATTAGGCGTCCTTTCCATCCCCATTGAATTAATCCCCAACCCCTCGCATCTTCCCAGCGAATTGTACGATTTGAGCTTCCCGTTCCAATTGACAGCACGGCAATATCCATTGGATCTTGCTGTTCTGTATTTCCTTGTTTTTCTTTAAGTATTCTAATAGCTTCAGCCACAGCACAAGCAGTGGGATTGTTAGCGCCAACTCCACCGTCAATAACTGAATATTGCATCACCACTTCGTATTCCGAAGTTGCATCCGGTATTATCTGCCAATTTGCACCTACCCGCGCCACTCTTGAACGGCCATCATAGCTGGTGATGGGGCGAGTTTGACCGCTTCCGGTTCCGCTTGTAATCTTAATAAGCCCCTTGCTGTATTCATTCTTAGTAGAAGAGGCATTCTTTTTGTCTAACTTAATTGTATTTGTCGAGCCGTCTTGAGCAATTCCCTTTGTTACAGTCTCTAGTTTATGAGCGGGGAAATAGCTTGGAGCCGATGCGGAACAGACACAAGCCTCCCACAGCGGAACGTTCACCCAAGGTTTATCTTTACGCCAGCTTTTAAAAATTATCCCGTTTCTACTAAGGGTGTCGTAAGCTGCAATCAACAGTCTCGTCGATTTCACGTCAGACAGCCTTGTGTTGCCAAATTGGTTTTGTAGAACTTCGATCAACCCTTGGTCTGAATATTTAGGAGCAGATAAACCAAATTGCATCACCAATCCCAACCGTTGTAGTGAAAAAAGGTTGGTGTAAGGGAATATTTTGTGTCCGTTTTCCTTGTAAAGGTTGATAACTGCATCGCTTTTGAACCCCATAGCGATCGCACTGGCTAAAATCGATCCAGTTGAAGTCCCGGCAATTAGGTCAAAATATTCATTTAATGGCTGGTCTAGCTGTTTTTCGACTGCTCTTAAAATAGCTGCCGACATAACACCTCTAATACCGCCACCATCAAAACTGAGAATGCGAAAAGTCACTATTTTTTCCTCCACGAATAATCGCCGTTAAAATACTAATTAAAAAGTTTTCGACCTGATTATTTCCACGCTGATTTCACCACCAAAATCAGGAATCGGAGCAGCGGGTTTTGTCAGCCTGACTTTAACTTGGTGTACTTTATCGTATTCTAAAATAGCCAGTGCGATCGCGGAAGCCAATTTTTCCACCAAGGCAAACTTAGAGGTTTTTACAATATGCTGAATTGAAGCGATCGCGCTGCGGTAATCCAGAGTATCTTCTATTGCGTCCGTTTTCCCCGCTGTTGCTAAATCTAGCCATAACGTCAGATCCACCTCAAACCGCTGCCCCAAAACTTGCTCTTCTGGCAAGTACCCCGTATAACCGTAGCAGCGAATTCCTCTTACTTGAATGCAATCCATTTCCATGATTTCTCTGGTTTATAGACGCCCTTTTCTTCTGTATCTTTCAATTCTCGCGTCTTTCTTTAAAGAATATCACAGACAATAGCTACTCTACTGGTAAAGCCTCCAATTCAGCTACAGCGGCAAGCTTATCTTCCAAAGGCTCTGTCGATTCTGCCTCTACTACCAAGAGCATATCTTCTATATTTTCCACTATGCTAGTGCAAATATCATCTAAGGGCAAGTCATTTGGATCGCGTCCAAAAGGGTTTTCAATTTCATTACCAATTTGTTCAATACCAAATAAAATAAATGCAATCGTAGCTACAATCGGGCCAGTCCAAAAACCCGATTTCTCGACTATTTGAAACGGCAAAGCAAAACAATATATTAGCAATAGTCGCTTTAGATAAATAGCATATGCCAACGGTATTGGTGTTTTTAAAATGCGTTCGCAGCCAGTTAAAGCCTCTATCATATGATCGAGCAATAGATTCATAGCCTGTAACTGATTGCTACTCAAGCAATTACGGTCATGCTGTTGCTGCAAGTAATCACCAATCCAGAGAGCCAATTCTAATGGTTGATTTTTAACACTTTTGAGCTTTAGATATTGGGAGTTAGTAAACATACCTTCTAACTCTCCGTTGGCAAACTCTTGTCGCAGATGTAATTTAGTAGCGATCGCAAAGCTACCCAACATCCGCATAATTGCTATTTTATTCTCTTTATCTATAGCTTCTGGCGTAGCTACCCCTACCCAAATTTGCCGCGCTAAGTTACGGACGGCAACAACCAAAATACCCAAACATTTTCTACCTTCCCAAAATCGTTCGTAAGCGGTATTAGTACGAAAAACTAATAATAAACCTAAAACAAGATTGTAAACAACATTAGCAACTAAATTATCTAAAATATTTCCAGATATTGATAATCCAGAATAAGCGAATAGGGAAATTAACAAACCGAAAAGGCCGCACAACAGGACGCGGGGGAAAATAATGGGAGCAACTGAACCACGCCACTGCAAAGCCAATCTAAGCCAGTTGAATCCTTCGGTTGTCATGCTAAGTTTTCAAATTTAGTTAATAGTAGCCCGGAACTTACCAATTATTTTAATGGTGGGCGATGCCGGGCTACTAAATGAATCGTTAACCAAAAAGTATTAGTTAACTATAAATCTCGGTGGCTGAAAGGCTTGGCGTCTGCACCGCTGTAAGTGCCTGCAATATGTCCGTCACCTACAATTTGATATTTATATGTCACCAGTCCTTCCAAGCCAACTGGCCCGCGAGGGGGCATTTTCTGGGTGCTAATTCCTACTTCTGCACCCAATCCGTAGCGGAATCCATCGGCGAAGCGAGTGGAACAATTGTGATATACACCAGCAGCATCCACCTGTCCCATAAAAGTAGCGGCGGTAGTGGAATTTTCCGTAATAATTGCGTCAGTATGCCTGGAACCGTAGGTGTTGATGTGCGCGATCGCTTCGTCTAAAGAATCTACAATCTTAATAGCCAAAATCAAATCGCTGTACTCTGTCGCCCAATCTGCATCTGTCGCCGCTGAGATATTTTCTACAATCTCGCACGTTAGTCCATCGCCGCGCAATTCTACATTTTTTTCTTGCATTGCAGTAGCAACAATCGGTAAGAATGAAGTAGCGATCGCTCGATGCACCAGCAAAGTTTCTATGGCGTTGCAAGCTGCTGGATACTGAGTTTTGGCATCGATGGCGATCGCTACAGCTTTTTGAATATCCGCTTCTTCATCAACATAGACATGGCAGATTCCTTCTGCATGACCTAAGACAGGAATCCGCGTATTTTCTTGCACAAATCGCACAAAAGAATTAGAGCCTCTGGGAATAATTAAATCCACGTATTGATCTAACTGCAAAAGAGCTAAAGTTTCCTCTCTAGTAGTTAGCAACTGCACAACATCGGGATTAACATCAGTATCGGCTAATCCTTGGTGAATTGCTTTCACAATCGCTTCACAAGAACGCACAGCTTCTTGTCCGCATTTAAGGATAACGCCGTTACCCGATTTGATAGCAAGACTAGCAATTTGAATTGCTGCATCGGGACGCGCTTCAAAGATAACGCCCAAAACACCGAGAGGACAGGTGATGCGCTTGAGAATTAACCCTTCATCTAGTTCCCGGTGAGTTTGGATTTCGCCTACTGGATCTGGTAATTTACCGACATCGCGCACGCCTGCGATCGCACCCTTAAGTTTAGTCTCATCCAACTTCAACCGCGCATATAGCGGCTTAGCAATTCCAGCCGACTCCGCAGCTTTGCAATCAGCCGCGTTAGCCGCTAAGATGTCAGCGCTTGCAGATTCTAGAGAACGCGCGATCGCTTCGATGGCTTGATTTTTAGACGAGGTTGAGAGAGCCGCCAGACTTCGTGCTGAAGAACGGGTTTGTTGTGCGATCGCACTAAGAGGAATAGAAGCAATTTTAGAAGCGGTCATAGGTGTGGATCAAATGCCTGCGTGCAATCCAAAGTTTAGCAAAATATTGTCTTTTGCTAACATCTTCATCTAGTGATGCCTGCTTCTAGCTACGATATAGCTATCCCTAGAGATGATTCTCAGCAAGTAGATACAATAAATTTTAAAACTTCTCCCCTATCTTTGTCTAACTTTATCCTTTTAGCCAAGGGGATAGAAAGAATGTTTTCGGTTGATAGGCGAAATAGCCCTCCGATTTTTTAGGTTGGTGCTTAAGTCGTTTTTATGTTTAATTATGTCCTTTTCCTGGATATTTTTGACTCTTGGCGCAAGCTAGCCATATATTCTTTTAGTAAGAATATCAATTTGAGGTGCTTTGGGCAATTAGTGGAATTCTTAGTTAAGGTGTTATATAACATAGCCGGATATTTATTTTAATTAATTCACATCGAGATATTTATGGCACTTATTCCTAAGTTAGCCTCAGATACCCAGCTTAAAGCGATAGAGTCGTTGCAGGCTGAGTATGTTAAACATTTGCAGGCAAAGCAGCAATTTAGGGCTGATTTGGCTGAATATCGCCAGAAATGCCAGCAGTTGCGGACTGAAATTGCTGGTAGTAACCAGCAATTTCAGTCCGCAACTGCTTTTGCTGAATATCGCGAGAAAAACAAGCAATTGCGAGCGAAGTTGGGTGAATGTCGCCAGAAAAGACAGGAATTGCGGGTTAAGTTTGCTGAATATCGCCGGGAATTCGAGCAGGCACAGCATGAATGGGTTAGATATAGCGAGAAATGGCAGGATTTGCGGGCTGAATTTGTTATAAATCGTCAAAAATTGCAGCAGCTGCGGGTTGTTGTTAATGGCAATTCCCAAATAACATCTGAGTCTAACTGCGATTCAGATGTGCGTCTCTGTAAGATAGGCACCTTGCCTTTAGATCCCCATGCACGTTTTCGGGCGCTCTTGCAATTGCAGTCGGATGCAGATGCTCGTCTGCAAATGATAGACGAGGCGCAGTCTGATGTAGAGAGCCGTCTGCGGGAGCTAGAACAGTTGCCATTCGATTTAACCAACACTGTGCCAGAGGGGGAGCCTTTAATTGAAAATCCGCAGGTTGATGAGTTGAGTAGCGATATGTCTGACGAGTCTTTAAACCAGCTTGGGTGGGAAAAAGTCTTAGGAGCTATTGATACATTTGTTAATAAATTCCGGTATGGAGATTGGTCAGAAGGTGATGGATCAACCGCAAGCGACACTCTTTGAGTGTCGCTTGCGGTTGAAAATTTTAATTTCACCAACCCTGTCTGAGATGTCGAGCCTCGACATGCTACTGGTGTACGTCACTTTGGGGTAAGGAAAAACGCTTAGATAAGAGCTAGGGTACAGATATCGGCGATCGCGCCAGTGCAATCTCTAACGCACAATGTACTTCTAAACTTTTGCGAATTTTTAGGGTATGCCCTTGGAGTTATAGGTTATTCGTAAACCAATAACCATCCTCTCTCTTAAGGGAGATGTCCATGTCACTAGAATCTGGATTAGCGGCACTAAAACAAGAACGGTATAAAGAAGCTGTTCAATTACTGGAAAATTTTTGCCACAACTGTCTCGATACTCGCGCCACCGAGTATATGAAAGCTCAGATGGGGCTAGTGAAAGCGTATGGGGGTAGCGGGCAGACAGATAGAGCGATCGCCTTGTGTCACGAACTGGTAGCCACTAGCGAAAATGCACAAGTACGCGCCTGGGCAGAAAAAGCTCTCCAGGCGATCGCTAGCAAACAACCTGCACCCGCCCGCCAAGCAAGTAGAGCCTCGACAGTCGGCGCTAAGTTGGCAATGGCAAAGGTTGGCGGGAATCTTACCTTGGCTTCTGGCGTCACCCTCTCCTTGCTGTTCGGGATGGTGTTGGTGTTAAGTTTAGCCGTTGTCTTGATTTACAACAGCGACGATCCAAAACTGGCGCTAGCTATCGGCGTAGGTTTAACTCTGATTTTCAACACCATAGGGTTTTTCCTGTCCCCCTGGATTATGGACTTGGTACAGAACTGGATGTACCATACGCGCTGGGTGGAGATGGGAGAACTTGAAAACAAAAGTCCAGAGACAGCGAGAGTTATTCAGCGCATTTGCGAACAGAAAAAGCTGAAAACGCCCAGGCTGGGAATCATTGACGACCAGAACCCAACAGCATTTACATATGGTTCGCTACCCAACAGCGCGAGGTTGGTAGTTAGCGAAGGGCTGTTCACCTATTTAGATGATGATGAAATTGCCACCGTCTATGCCCACGAAATGGGGCATATAGTCCATTGGGACTTTGCGGTAATGACCTTAGCATCAACCTTGGTGCAAATTACTTATTTGATATACAGCTTTGCCCGTCGCTTAGGTCGGAGTGGAGGAGATAATAAAGCCAAAGATGCGATCGCTGTTGCCGCAGTTGTAGCCTATATCTTTTACCTCATTGGTACATATTTAGTGCTGTATCTATCCCGGACGCGAGAATACTATGCAGATCACTTCGCAGCCGAAAGCACTGGCAACCCCAACGGGCTATCCCGCGCCTTAGTTAAGATTGCATACGGCATTGTCGAAGAAGGTCAACGAGCTAAAGAACCCAGCCGCTTAATTGAAGGCACGAGGGCGCTAGGCATTTACGACCACAAAGCAGCCGCCAGCACGGGAACCGCTTACCGCATTGCTTCAGAACCAGCAAAAATCGGTCGCGTCTTCTTGTGGGATATGTTCAACCCTTGGGGTTGGTGGATGGAGTTGAATTCTACTCACCCCCTCACTGGAAAACGGGTTCGCGCCCTCAGTACCTATGCAGAACAACTTGGTATAGAAACTGAATTTGACATGGGGCGGATAGTGGGCGAGGGCAGAAGTCTGAGCAAGAGCAAGCTCTACGGCAACTTTTTGCTAGACATCGTACTTTACGGAGCAGAAACTATTGGCTTTGTTGCAGGTTTGGCAATTGGCTTCTTCCTAGTAATGCAATCCAAAAACCTGAGCCTGTTAGTTGGTTGCCCGCTTATCGGCTTAGGTTTGGGAGTATTGCTCAAAACATTAGTGATGTTCCCCGACTACAAGCAAGCAGCGGAAACCGACATCCTTACGTTAATGTCTGACCCTTATGCAAGTCCTTTGCGGGGACAACCAGCAAAACTGCAAGGCGAACTGATTGGGCGTGGCGATTCTGGATACAAGTTTGGATCTGATTTAACGATCCAAGACCGCAGCGGTTTACTCTATGTACACTATGCTTCTCGCTTTGGCCCCTTGGGGAACTTCCTGTTTGGCATGAAGCGAGTTCAAAGCTTGATTGGTTCAGAAGTTGGTGCATTGGGTTGGTTCCGTCGCGGCGTCGCGCCCTGGATGGATTTAATCCAGCTCAATAGTAAAAGCGGCACAATCGTTAATAGTTACCATCGTTTCTGGTCGCTGGTTTTCGGTTGTGGTTCGATTATCTTGGGCAGCGCCGCTATAGCGCTTTTGAGCAACTATCTAAATTAGCCCTCACCCTACCCTCTCCCAATGGGAGAGGGTAGGGTGAGGGCTAATCGCACCGCCAAATCTTGATAGTACCGTCATCGCCGCCGCTAGCGAGAATGTGTCCATCGGGGCTGAAAGCGAGGGAACAAACCGACCAAGTATGACCGGGAAGAGTGCAAAGTTGACGACCGCTACTCATCTGCCAGAGTTTGATGGTGTTGTCGCGACTTCCACTAGCTAAAGTTTGCCCATCGGGACTAAAAGCGATCGCATAGATCCAGCGGTCGTGACCTGCGAGGGTGCAAAGTTCCTCGCCGCTAAAGGTATCCCACAGCTTGATGTTATTGTCAAAGCTGCCGGAAGCGAGAATGTGTCCGTCGGGGCTAAAGGCGATCGCGTTAACTTGTTCGGTATGGCCTCTGAGAGTGCGTAATTCCTTACCAGTAGCGGCATCCCACAGCTTAATCGTGTTGTCGCGGCTGCCGGAAGCAACCAGACGCCCATCGGGGCTGAAAGCAACGGATAAGACTCCTCCCTCATGACCCTTGAGGGTGCAAAGTTGCCGCTGCGTAGCTGCGTGCCACAGTTTGATAGTCTTGTCACTGCTGCCGCTAGCTAGAATTCCTTTAGGGCTGAAAGCCAGAGAATTAACCCAGTTTGCATGACCCGTAAGCGTGCAAATTTCTTCTCCCGAACTGCGGTCCCAGAGCTTGATAGTATTATCCCAACTGCCGCTAGCTAGAATAGGCGATCGCAAGCTGTAGGCGACGGAAAACACCCAGTTAGCATGACCGTCGAGGGTGCAGATGTTCCGACCGCTGCTTACCTCCCAGACTTGGATAGTTTTATCCTTGCTGGCGCTGGCAAGAGTCCGCCCGTTGGGGCTAAAAGCGACAGAAAACACCCAGGTAGTATGAGCTTGGATAGTGCGATCGCACCTTAGAAATTCATGGGGATGGAATGGACGCAGCGCCTCGCGCACTTCCGGTTCTGTCCGATAACGCAGCAGCTTGAATGCACGATGCTGTAGCTGTCCCGACGTATGGTACAAAATCCGAACCAGCAAGTTTAATCCTGCCCTACCATAATTTACAGTTTCTTCTAGGGCAGCGAGCCGAACTTCTATATCTGCATTTGTTAGCCGTTGCCTTACTGCTGGCAGTCCCCCCAAGACTGCACTGCTAGGCGGTGCTGGGTTATAACCACCTTTAACTGCATCGAAGACTCTTGGTTGATTGGAATTTTCTGGCACGAGCATCTTTACTGGCACACTCCACGCGCTTTGCTACGGCTTGCCAACCTCTAGGCTTCTAATACTTGCTTTACTGTTAACTCAAGTTCTGGGAACGTTGGCGACACAATTCTGTCACATCCCATAAATTCTGTCACCTGATAAAAACCCTCTACCAGTAGCAAAACGGAAACTTTGGCACTCAGGGAATCTACAATCCAGTATTCAGGAATTTCCAGTGCGGCATATTCAGATCGTTTGTAGCGATAGTCTGTTGCAACAGTGCTTTCGCTTACGACCTCAACAACCAATAGCAATAGTTCTTCTAGTACCGCTGAGACATTTGGGGGATTTTGTCTCCATAGCGTACCTTCAATTACGCATACATCAGGATTGCGAGGTTTCTTAGAAGCGGTGCGAAATCCAACATTGGCATCTTTACTCCGCCACGCTTATTGAATTTATTGTTTCTTGTAGAGACGGCGATTTATCGCGTCTCTGTTCAACCTGACTTCTCATCAACCGTTGCACGCTTACTAAAGCTCGATTCAATTCATAACTCCGCTGGCTTGGATTATTAAGATAAGCCTGTTGTTCCTCTTCAATCATCTGCACATCTTGACGCACCAACCCATCGAGTAACTTTTGCGCCGAACCAAACAAACTATTTTTCACAAATCGCCTAAACCACACAGGCAATTTGTGCAATCGCCAAAATGCATTCAATGATGTGAAATGAATTAAATAAGCTTTCGTTGTCGTTTCATCTATGGGACACAGCAGACAATAAATTTTAAAATCTTCCCCCAAAGTTGACGACCAATGCGGGTAAATATAACTCACATCTAACGGTTCAGGGTGCAGTCGTCGCAGGGCTGGAAAAAATAACTGAGAAATAGACCAAATTTTATCTATTTTATAATAACTTAAAGCTTTATAATGAGCATCTACCCTATTATCGTCTTCGACAATATCATCAAGCACTGCTTCAGTCCAAGCTTGCCAATCTTCATGCAAATGCCCGTGATACATATCCATCAGATTTTCAATTAGATAGGAGTAATGGGCGTTACAGTTGATGACTGAAACAGTGGCGATATAGTTGAGATGTTCCCACTCTGGCAATCCTAAAATAGAAATATTGTCTGATAAGGTATCATCTCCAGGGAAAAGCCAGATAAAGCCGTCTTGTTCGCGGACGGGATAGCGGCGAATCTTGCAAGTGGGTAATTTCTGATTAGCAGCTAGATAGGGAACGGCTGCACACTCGCCTTCGTAATTAAATTGCCAACCGTGATAGGCACATTCTACGCGATCGCCCTTCACTTTCCCATGACTTAATTTAACTTGACGGTGGGGGCATCTATCCTCTAAAGCGTGAATTTTACCCCCACTATCTCGATAAATAACAATCGGTTGATTCCATAAGGTAACTCCCAAAAGCTGGTCTTTTACTTCGCTGCTTTGTGCAACCACATACCAGCGTTCTAGGTTAATTCCTAGCTGACGGATATCGCGATTTTGGTTAATTGTAGAAACGTAAGACATGAGCGCATCAACCTTATCAACAATCAAATCTTAACGGTGCATCTCACTTTTGTAAAAGTATAGTAGCGTTCCCAGGCTGGAGCCTGGAAACGATTATTACGAGGCTCCACCTCCCCACTACAGAGAAACTAACCTCAAATTTTCAACACGCCTTCTGGATTTACCGACAGCAAAGGACGCCGCTGCAAACCCTCGCGATGAAGTATCTCATTCGCCGCCAGCAATCCGCTGCTAATTGCCCTTTCCATTAAGCCACAGGGAAACGGCATCTTGACCCAATCGCCAGCAAACAACAAGTTAGAAACTTCCGTGCTAGTCTCCGGACGTTCTGCATAGCTGTTCGGTGGATAACCAGAAAAATTCTTCTGATTCACCAACTCGCGGTGCAGCATATTTGCTTCCTTCAGTGCTGGCACAATTTCATACAACTCCTGCTCAAAAGTTGTCAGCAACGCTTCCTGAGTTGGAAACTCTTTCTCTTTGTAACAGTAAGCGTGTAACTCAACAACACTACCGCCAGTTTTGCTATTCCATTCAATGAATTGATCTTGAATTCGGTGGTAAAGCGTGATGCTGTCAGTTAGTCGATAACCGGATAAAGAAGTAAACCAGCTATGTTCCCAATCAAAATCGCGGTCAAACCAGAATCGGCATACAGCAAAAGGGTCTGCTATAGCTAGCTTTTCAACTTGACTGCGGACTTTTGCATTCACCTCTCCCCCCATCAAATTAAACAGCTTTTGCACGCCAGGAACATCAGTTGCAAACACATAATAATCTGCCTGTACCGACATTGCCGATGATGTCTCTGTAGCACCACCAGATGCTAACTGCAACTTATCTTCCTGTCGCCGCACAACTTTAAACCGCGCTAAATCTCGCTGTGCTGGCCCTTTTTCTACCTTACCATTACTATCAAAAACAGCACCGTGACAAGGGCAATGAAACTTTCCATCATCTGCCTTTTGTACCGTACAACCCTGGTGAGTGCAAGTTAGAGAAATAGCTTCTCCTCCCCCAGGCTTGGCGGCAAACACTTCATCTCCAGCGCCAAAATATTCCAACTTATCATCGGCAATAACTGAGTTTCGGTTAACCCAAAATGGCACATCATTGCCAGCATTCCCCTGTTGGTAGCTAAGGGAATCAATCTTACCTTGCTGGCAGTTAATACTGCTAACTGTTGCACCAGTAATAATTTTGCCGCCTTTACCTTCAATTGCTTTAGCAATCGGTTGCACTAAACTCGTTCCCATATCCTGTTTAGTGCCGTTAAAAGCTAATCCCTCTGGATTACCAAAAAAGTAGAAGTGGAAAAATTGCATTAATTCTCCCACGCTCATTAAATCTGGCGCATTTAGACTAGATTTAGCAAAGGGGAGAAAATATAGATCGTACAACCCACGCGGAAAATCTTTCTCAACCCATTCTGCAACCGATAAATGATCTAGTCGCTTGAAAGTTTTCTGAGTTTGAAATCCAGTAATTGCTTGGAACACTTCCCAGTGCCCCATTTTTGTTAAATCAATTCCCCAGCGCAACCTATTTGGAGAGGCTATAGCTAAATCAACAATATTCCAAGGAAATGCTGAATGGCTGGGACGGAAGACTTCTGGTTGATATTTGTCATTACGAAAAACAACAGAGTAGGACTTCAAATCTACAAAATTGTCTTCGATACTCAGTTCTTTAACTAAGCTTTTGAGATTGTAATATTGGGGGAAAAAGCCATGAAATCCATGCTCCATTATGAACGTTTCATCGCCAAATTGTATCGGCCAACTGGCGATTTTTCCTCCAAGTTGGGGTGCGCGTTCCAGAAGCGTGACGCTAAACCCCCGTTGGCTGAGTTGATAAGCAGAGGCTAACCCAGCTAGTCCAGCCCCAACAACGACGACGCTGGTGGTTTTGTTGGCAAAACGCGGTAAGTCTAGGGTATCTTGCTGAAATATAGTTGGTTGCGGTTTGGAGAAGCGAGAATATCCCACTAGCCCCCCGACGGTACCGATACCGAACATTTTGAGCAGCGTGCGTCGAGAGATGCCTTGCTGCATCGCGTACCTTTGTAATTGGCTCATGTCCTATCCAGCTAAATCCTCACACGATGAAATATTGGCGCGAAACGCTGGCTGTCACCCAGCGTATTTTAATTGAATTGTTACGACGGCGACGCAGCCTGGTTTTTTGGTGTATTTTTCCAGTTTCGGTTCTGCTACTCAACGGGTTTATTTTTGCAGAACGCGCTCAACTGTCGATGACTCAGGCTTTTGAAAATGCTGCTCCTTCAACTTTGGTAGGCGCGGCGCTGTTTTTTAGCTGTCTGGGTGGTAGTGTCGCCACCGTAGTGGCTGAACGCGAACAGCTTACGCTCAAACGTCTTTTTATCTCGCCTTTGAGCGGTACGTCCTATTTTTTAGGAATTTTTCTAGCTCACACTTGCATTGGTATTGGTCAAACACTGCTAGTATACACAGTTGCATCTTTTTGGCAAGCGCAGTTTAGGGGTTCTGTGTTTCTGGGAGGAATTATTATTTTAATGAGCATTATTTCTTATGTGGGTCTAGGATTTATTCTGGGTACGCAGTTGGCACGACGAACTGAGGATGTAAATGCGCTCGTTGCGGCTTTTGGGGTGCCTTTATTAATTCTAGGCGGTGCGTTTATACCTAGCTTTGTGTTTCCGCAGATGTTGCTAGATATTGCTAAATTTAATCCAATTTATCACATGAATCAGGCGTTGTTGGGCGTGTCTGCTAATTCACAAGGTTTGCCTGATATTAAGTCGCATTTTTTATTTTTGTGCAGCTTTTCTGTTCTAATGCTAGTCTGCGGTTGGTTATCTTATCGCCGAATGTTAATGGTTGAACGCAGGTTATAAATTATGAATTATCCAGCCTTTTAGGTCTGTATGGCACGCGGCAATTACGGAGGCAAAACCTCAAGTTTTGGGCACTGTCGGACTAATAAAATATTTTAATTTATACTATTAAATGTGTTGACAATTTCGTGTATTTATAGTTAAATAAAGGTGGTATTGACAGTGTAGGCATGATGCCTACACTGTTGCCTATTTTAGTTAAAGAATAGCTAGTGCTAGAGATAAAGAAGCTAAGTAAGTCTTACGGGAAGCGAGTAGTTTTAGAGGATTTGACGCTACATATCCCAGATGGAGAGATTTACGGGCTGCTGGGGCCAAATGGTGCGGGAAAGACGACTACTATTAATATTATTTGTAATTTAATTAGGGCGGATAGTGGCGCGATCGCTATCAATAATAAACCAGTGTCAGAAGCAACAAAACCCCTGATTGGTGTAGCGCCGCAAGAAAATTTACTCTATAAAACTCTAACTTGCGAGGAAAATTTAAAATTTTTTGCTAAGATATACGGCTTGCAGGGTAAGCATTTGCAAGAACGAGTACAAATTTGTTTGCAAGCTGTTAATTTAGCAGATAGAGCAAAAAGTCCCGTCGAAACTCTCAGCGGCGGAATGCAGCGGCGGTTGAATATTGCTGTTGCGCTTGTTCATAACCCTAAGTTGGCTATTCTAGATGAACCGACGACGGGTTTAGATATCGAGGCGCGTTATGAAGTTTGGGAGTTAATTCGGAAATTGAAAAGTCAGGGAATGACTGTTTTGCTGACTACTCATTTATTAGATGAAGCAGAGCGTCTATGCCAGCGAATTGGTATTCTTAAGGGTGGGCGAATTGTGGCTGAGGGAAGTTTGGCTGAGTTGCGATCGCATATTTCGGCTGAAGAAATTGTAGTAGTTCAGACTAAGGATGAAGCAGGCGCGATCGCTAGGGGGAAAGAATGCGGTTTCATCCATCGCCGCTATGGTAACGATCTGGCTTTCTGGCTTCCAGAAAATTTAGAATTAAAGGAAATTCTTTCCCGCTTTGAGGGGATTTCGCTAGAATCTATTTCGCGTCAACCCGTGCGCTTGGAACATATTTATGTTGAGGTGACGCAAGGGGAAGACTATTTTAGATTTTAGATTTTGGATTTTGGATGTTGTGTTGAACCGCGAAGACGCTAAGGACGCTAAGGATAGAGAGAATTAGAGGCGATCGCGCAAAGCCTAAGATATCGCGCAAAGCCTAAGATGTTGAACCGCGAAGACGCTAAGGACGCTAAGGATAGAGAGAATTAGGGGCGATCGCGCAAAGCCTAAGATGTCGAACAGACCTGCACTCCGAAGCCGAGGGAAGAGAGATTAAGTAGAATTAGAGTAGGACATCGCGGGTGTTGTTTTAGGCGCTTAGACCGCAGTTAGCTACATCGAAAGCGTTCAAAATAGTTCCTCTAGTTAAGTCCCAAATCTCGATAATCCGTTCTTTGGTAGCGCTGACTAGCGTCTGGCTATCTTTTCTAAAGGCGACGGCGACGACCGAACTGGTATGTCCCGCCAGGGTGTGTAATAGTTCCCCAGTATTTAAATCCCAAATCTTGATTGTCTTGTCTTTACTACCACTCGCCAGCAGGTGATTATCGGGACTAAAGGCTACAGAGACAACTGAATCGGAATGTCCTGCTAAAGTGCGCCGCAATTCTCCAGTTCGTAAATCCCAAACTTTAATAGTTTTGTCCTTAATGCTATCAGCAGCAGCAAGAATTTGCCCGTTAGGGCTGAGGGCTAGGGAACTTCCTTTGATTTGGGTATGTCCCCCTGACCTAGAAAGAACCTCGCTTTTATCGCGATCGCTAGCGAACCCTGTTGCTACCAACGATACCGAGTCTTTTTGGGAACTTGTCCTGTAGGTCATGGTTAAGCCGCCCATAAATCTATGCATCTATCTATAGATATAATTTAAGCACTTTTTACCGCCTTCTGCCAGGAACTACATCAAGATTCATGGCAAGGTAAACTGTTGTAACTGGTTAGTAACGTTTTGCCTTTCGTAGTTAAAGAAGTGTGATATGCCTACGTTGTTATTGGAAGTTGGTACAGAAGAACTGCCTGCAAGCTTTGTGGATGACGCCATAGAACAATGGCGCGATCGCATTCCCAAAAGCCTTGCTGAAAATTCTTTAAACAGTGATTCGATACAGGTTTACGGTACTCCCCGACGCCTAGCGCTTCTTATTTCAGGTTTGCCAAACAGACAGCCAGATCGAGAAGAAGAAGTTAAAGGCCCCCCGGCGGCTGCTGCGTTTAAGGATGGCAAACCGACACCCGCAGCGGCGGGATTTGCCAAAAAGCAAGGCGTGGAACTCGATACCTTAGAAATACGCCCTACTGATAAGGGTGATTTTGTTTTTGTTCGTAAAATAATCTATGGGCGTCCAGCAGCCGACATTTTGACGGAACTGGTTCCAGGTTGGATATTAGGGTTAGAAGGTAAACGTTTGATGCGGTGGGCGGATGGAGATATCAAGTTTCCCCGCCCGATTCGGTGGTTGGTGGCTTTGCTGGATGATGACCTGTTACCAATAACTTTGGTAAGTGGTTCGGAGACCGTTAAGAGCGATCGCATTTCCCAAGCACATCGAATTTTACATCCAGAACCTGTCAGTATTTCCCAAGCTTCAGACTATATTAATGTTTTGAGTGCTGCCTACGTTCAAGTTAATCAAGATGAACGTAAAGCTAAAATTCAAGAACAAGTGCAGGCGGCGGCTGAAAAAATCGGCGGTAGTGCTGAGATTTCTCCTAATTTACTGCAAGAAGTCACTAATTTGGTGGAATGGCCAAGCGCGGTTATCGGCAAATTTGACGCTGAGTTTTTAAGTTTGCCCTCAGAGGTGACTACTACTGTAATGGTGACTCACCAACGCTACTTCCCTGTATTTAAAAATAAAGAAAGTAGCGAATTATTACCAAATTTTATCACTATTTCTAACGGCGATCCAGCTAAATCTGAGATTATTGCTGCTGGTAATGCGCGGGTGATTAGGGCGCGGTTAGCTGATGGACAGTTTTTCTACAAAGCTGACTTATCCCAACCGTTGGAAAGCTATCTGCCCCAGTTAGAAAAAGTTACGTTCCAAGAAGATTTAGGGACAATTCGCAATAAGTTAGATAGAATTTGCAAAATTGCGGCGTTAATTAGCGAACAACTGCAATTAAGCTCGGAAGATGCTAACAGTATACAGCGTACAGCCTTGCTGTGCAAAGCTGACTTAGTAACCGAAATGGTGGGCGAATTTCCAGAATTGCAAGGGGTCATGGGTGAGAAATACGCCCGCGCCAGCGGTGAAACGGAGGCGGTGTCAAGGGGTGTTTTTGAGCATTACTTGCCAAGAGGTGCAGGCGATAAATTACCTGAATCCCTGACTGGCCAAGTTGTAGGTTTGGCCGATAGACTAGATACGTTGGTTAGCATTTTTGGATTGGGAATGCTGCCAACTGGTTCAGGAGATCCGTTTGCGCTACGCCGTGCTGCTAATGCAGTTATTAATATTACTTGGACGGCTGGTTTGGGTATCAATTTGCAGAAGTTAGTTGAGCAAATTGCAGCGGATTTTGTTGCCAGCCATCCCAAAGCAAAACATGAGGAATTAGTGCAACAGTTGCAGGAATTTTTCTTACAAAGACTGCGTAATCTGTTGCAAGAAGATCGTGGTGTTGACTACGATTTGGTGAATGCGATTCTGGGAGAGAATGATTCAGAGTATACTGAACGGGCGTTGCAGGATTTATTAGATGTGCGCGATCGCGCCTTGTTCCTACAATCTATCCGCAATAATGGCAAGCTGAAGGAAATTTATGAAACTGTCAACCGTTCTACTCGTCTAGCAGCACAAGGCGATTTAGATAAGCAACAGTTAGATCCAGATTCCTTAGTGCGTCCGGAATTATTTCAAAAGTCTTGCGAACAAGCATTTTACGATGCATTAGTGCAGCTAGTACCGCAAACACAAGAGGCGCGATCGCAGCGAAATTATCAACAACTTGTAGAAGCGATAAGTCAGATCGCCCCAACAGTTAGCGGATTTTTTGATGGCCCGGAAAGCGTTTTAGTAATGGATGCAAATCCAGAAATTAAACGCAATCGATTGAATATACTGGGGTTGCTGCGTAACCATGCGCGCGTACTGGCAGATTTTGGTGCGATCGTGAAAAGTTAGTCGCGCCTTCGCTGGCTAAAAGCTCAAATTCGTTGAACCAGACTAAAAGATTGTGTTTTAGTTAGATCAGTTTTAACTGATTTAAGCTTTTAGCCAGGGGTTTACGCCCCTGGCGGGCTGTCAAAAAAGCTGTCAATTTGACTTATGAGAAAACAGGGGTAATGACTTGCCTTGATAAGATGGACGCAGCAAAAATTGCCAGTTAGATTCCGAAAACACCATTAAGCAGTAAGATGAAAGTTGGCTAAACCAGGGATTTCTGCCATTGAATTTATGCCCATTGCTCATATTATTGGTCTAGGAAAATCGGGAATTGCTGCTGCACGATTGTTAAAACGGGACGGTTGGGAGGTTACGCTTAGCGATCGCAACACTTCCGAACAACTCCGCCAACAGCAGCAGATGCTTGAAGGTGAGGGAATTACTGTTAAACTAAGCTATTCTCTAGAACTCGACAGCGCCGATTTACCTCAAACAATTGTCGTCAGTCCAGGCGTTCCTTGGGATGCACCACTATTAGTTCAAGCCAGAGCGCTGGGGATAGAGACAATTGGAGAAATAGAACTCGCTTGGCGATATCTCCAGTCTTCTCCTTGGGTGGGTATTACCGGAACTAACGGCAAAACTACCACAACAGCTTTAATTGCCGCTATCTTTCAAGCCGCTGGATTTAATGCCCCCGCGTGCGGCAACATCGGCTATGCTGCCTGCGAGGTAGCTTTAGCCTTACCTCAGCCAGACTGGGTAATTGCGGAAATTAGCAGCTATCAAATTGAATCATCGCCCTCCGTTGCTCCTACAATTGGCGTTTGGACAACTTTTACCCCCGATCACCTCAGCCGTCACGGAACCATACAGAACTACTACGACATCAAAGCGCATCTGCTGCGTCAATCCCAGCAGCAAATATTAAACGGAGATGACGCTTACTTGCGTAAAGTAGGGGCACAGTTAATTTCCCCCGAAAAAACTAATACTTGGTGGACGAGTGTAAGAGGAAAAAGCAATTTACTAGGCAATCCATCTGTGGGATTCTACATAGAAGATGGTTGGGTTGTAGAGGTATTAGATGCAAAACCACCCGCTCGAATTCTACCAGTAGCAACTTTGCGGATGGTGGGCGAACACAATCAGCAAAATTTGTTGATGGCTGTGGCGGCGGCGCGGTTGGCAGGAATTGATAAGGCTGCGATCGCGCAAGCAATTGCCAAGTTTCCTGGAGTCCCCCATCGCCTCGAACACATCGTTACTTGGCAAAAAATAGACTTCATTAATGACAGCAAAGCGACCAACTATGATGCGGCGCAAGTTGGTTTATCGGCTGTTAATGCTCCTGCTATCTTAATTGCTGGTGGAGAAGCTAAAGCGGGTGATGACAATGGTTGGCTGGAAACAATTCAAGCCAAAGCCGCTGCTGTATTATTAATTGGCAGCGCCGCCAGTGCTTTCGCTCAAAGACTAGAACAAATTGGTTATTCAAGTTACGAGATTGTGGAAACAATGGATAAAGCTATAGCTAGATCTGCTGAATTAGCTAAACAGCACAGTGCCAATGTTGTTTTGTTATCTCCTGCTTGTGCTAGCTTTGACCAATACCAAAACTTCGAGCAACGGGGCGACCATTTTAGGAACCTTTGTCACGAGTTTGTAGATAGCTATAGTTCAGATAAAAAGTAAGGCTCCCTAGCCTCCTTAAAAACGAAAAAAATAGCCCCCAACTCAAGCGATTGGGGGACTATTCGGCAGTAATAGAGGATAACTTTATACCCTGAAAAGGTGTTGCCAGCCCTAGATAAATTGTGCAGCCAATTCTTTAACTTGTAGAGAATTACACGGAATATTATCCATTAGAATTGCAGTTGGCATCCTACTTGTATGAATTTCTAACCACCCATCTGGCGGCGCTTCAAAAAATAGGCGCTGTTGCGGAAAAACAACGCGCTCAAAGTACCAATTTGCAATATTCACGATCCGAACAACCTGCATCTGATTAGTCGCATTCACATAACAGCATAGAATTGTATTGGAACCCAAAGGTAGAGCATTGAGTATTTGAGTCATAATTTTCTGCCTTGGTGATTCTGAGGATTAACGAGTGTAGATTTTGACGGGAACTGATTTATTAAATATCAGCAGTTCTTACTCGCCTTGAGCATCTCTGAGATTTAATTACTGCTTAGTTTGTTCCAACTCTTCCCAGAACATCGCAATTTTTCTGTAAGCCTCTAGCAGAGGAATTTTTTCTTTATCTTTATAGGAGATTAACCCCACTTGGCGAGCCAACTCCTGTAGCTTTGTATTAAAAAGCAAATTCTTTGACTTTAACTCTTTGTAGTAGCTAATTTGAGAATATAAATACTCTGATTGATGCACCATATTTCCCTCCTTATTTATTTTTTTCATACTTCTATTTGTACTAGCAGAAGATAAACAACTGACAACTATATAAGGCTGGACTATCTAATCTTTTATTCAGGTATTTGATAAAACTTACCGTCAGGCATTTGTGCCCCTGTCAAATTTGCTTCATTCAAATTTGCCCGACTTAGATTGGCTGCACTCAAGTTGGCTCTAGCCAAGTTTGCCCGACTCAGATCTGCTCCGTTTAGATTTGCCTCGCGCAGATTTGTCTGATTTAAATGTGCCCGTTTCAGATCTGCCCGACTCAGATCTGCTCGACTTAGGTTTGCGTCGGTCAAGTTGGCTGTACTCAAATTTGCCCCAATCAAGTTTGCCCCGCTCAAATCTGCTGCACGCAGGTCTACCCCTCTGAGGTCTACGCCGATCAAATTTGCTCGATGAAAATTTCTTGTTCCCGCGGCGTATTGTCTAAGAAGTTCTTGGACATCGATTTTCATAATGAGGGTATCTCACACCTAATAAACTCTGCATGACTTAACTTACCTTAAAATTTAAAAAATTAAGCCATTAGGTAGATGAAAAAGCTGATTTACTTTTTGAAGCAGAAGTTGTATCTAACTTTACTTTTTAACTATTTCTTAACAAGAGCAGGCTGACGGCGCAAACTTAATTCAGCCTTTAGGATGGTTTCTAGCGCGGGCATTTCTTGATGGCAATGGATGCAAAACCAGTAAACTCTTCTCACGCTGGCTTGCCGGACTAAAGTATGGGAACAGCAAGGACACAGAGACATATATTTGTTTTGTAACTCTTCTTGCAATTTAGCAAGGAAAAGTGAAAAACTTGGGAAGACTTAACATTCAACTCATAAAGTTAATATTTTGTTAATGTTAAACGTTCGGTTTGAGAAGATAACCCACAGCACAAACTGTTTCAATCAGATCGGCGATCGCGCCTGCGGCTTGCAGTTTCTGCCGTAAATGCTTGATGTCAGCCTTGAGTGTCTCGACGCACGACATAATCATCTGCACCTGCATCCAACCCCATGACTTTGCGAGTAACGCTATCCCCCCCAGTGGCAATTAGAATTGGGCTTATTGTTAATTAGCTAAAAATATTTTATGTATTGGAATCAAATTAGAATTGCTGTAAGTAGAGAGGCAAAATTTCGCGTCTCTATACTTACAAGCGAGACTGGTAAAATCTAAAATCTCGGCATGGTATTAGCCCTGCATTAAGGTGAAGTGGATGACTGAGTTTCCAGGCGATCGCTACCCTCCAATAAGCTAGTAGCAGCGTTCGCTACAATCTGCGCTGCTCCCTTAAAGAAAGCTCGATCTATAGTTTTGGGCGTATCGCTAGCCTGGTGGTAGTGAGGAGTACGCATATTCGCAGTATCCGTCAACAGCACTGCACCAACATTTTTTAACCAAAACGGCGCATGATCGCTGCGTAATACATCTGGCGTCAGCATCCCTTTGAAAGGAATTGGAACTGTCAGCACTGGTGGCAAATTTGACCCACTCGCTTTTTGAAAAGCGTCTATCAGTGGCAAGTGTTCTGCATCTCCGATTACCGCCAAAAAGTCGCCTTTGTCGGTAGGTGGCTTAACTGGCAATCCTTCTGGGTAGCTCTGGCATCCTGGGGTGTAGCAAGCATAGCCCACCATGTCCATAACGATCGCGCCCCGCAGGTTTTCCAAATTAGCTGCTTTTGCAGTAAAGGCAAGACTGCCAAACAATCCCCGTTCTTCTAGGTCAAATAATGCCAACTGTAAAGTGCGCGGAGTTGGGCGCGAACCAAAAAGGCGGGCAACTTCTAAAACTACGGCAACTCCGCTGGCGTTGTCATCAGCGCCGGGTGAGGCGGAAACAGTGTCGTAGTGGGCGGCGATGAGGACTGTCCCCGCTTCTGGATTGGTGCCTTGCCGAGTAGCGATGATATTTGCACCACCACCCTCGAATTGTTCTAATTTGGGCGAAAATCCTAATTTTTTCAGCGATTGAGTGATGTAAGTCCGGGCGCGATCGCGTTCAGTTGGAGTGTAGCGCTTGTAGTTTAATCCTTGGATGTGCGCCATTAGCCGATTTTCGTCTACATACGGGGCGAGTAGTGGTGCTGCTTGCGCCGCCGCTATATCGCTAATGCTATCCATCCTATAAGCGATCGCTGGTTCTTCTGGAGGCTGCAAAAATTTATTGCCGACTACTACTCCCGCCGTCAGCAGCACCAACAGCGCCAACCAAATCCACTTCCTCATATCTATCCTTTGCCGTTAAGTGATTATTTATGCTTTAGTGAGGCAGACAAAAGCTGAAAGTATATCTCTCAAAGAGTTTTGCGCGTTTAATTTTTATCCAAAATCAAAAATTTAGCTCGTACACCCCCAGAACTTACAATAACGATTTAGGGATAGTCCCGCTGGTAGCAGGGTGAAGTTTTACAGCTTGTCTTTTGACAAGGGCGATCGCTTTACTTACAATGCCCCATGCAGTCAAAAAGGCATAACCAGGGAAAAAGCGAGGCATTTTGCTAGTAGATTTGTTGCTAATAATGGCTCTGGGGTTCCTGGGGAGTTTTGGGCACTGCGTCGGAATGTGTGCCCCTCTCACCGTAGCCTTTTCCCTTTCTCGCAAGCAGGAAACTCCCAAACCTGGGCAACAATTTTATTTTCACGCTCTGTTGAACTTGGGGAGGTTAGTAAGTTATACCCTAGTTGGGGCTGGCATTGGGGCGCTGGGTTCTGTCGCGATCGCTAGCGGACAAATGGTTGGTATAGGTAGCGACTTGCGACGCGCGATCGCTATTCTCACCGGACTGATGTTAATTTGGTTCGGTCTCGTGCAAATTAAACCAGATTTGCTGCCAAAACTGCCCTCGGTGCATCCGCTAAAACAAGGCGCAATGCACAACCGCCTAAGCGCAGCAATGGTTAAACTCTCATTCCAATCAGCTTACTGGACGCCAGCTTTATTGGGACTTGTTTGGGGTTTAATGCCCTGCGGTTTCCTCTACCTCGCCCAAATCAAAGCCGCTGAAACTGGGAATATGTGGATGGGTGCGGCAACGATGCTAGCTTTTGGATTGGGAACGCTGCCAACTATGCTGGGAGTAGGAGTTTCAGCATCTAAATTAAGTGCTGACAAGCGCAGCCAGTTGTTTCGCATGGGCGGCTGGGTAACGCTTACTATCGGGGCGATCGCGCTGCTGCGAACGGGCGACACGATGGTAGACTATACAGGCCATGCGGCTTTGCTGTGTTTGATGCTGGCGCTGATTGCCCGTCCCATCAGCCACATCTGGGCGCAACCATTACGCTATCGCCGCGCCTTGGGAGTGGGAGCTTACTTGTTAGGCATAGCTCACACTTTTCACATGATGGAGCATACACTCAACTGGAATTTTGAGGCTTTGTCTTTTATGTTGCCATTGCATCAACTGGCAATAGCAACGGGGATGCTGGCGTTGGTGTTGATGACTCCCGCTGCACTAACAAGTTTTGACAAGATGCAGAAATACTTGGGGAAGCGCTGGCGACAAATTCATCTGTTGAGCATTCCAGCTTTTTTGTTGTGTGCTGTTCATGCGTTGCTCATCGGTTCGCATTACCTCGGCAATTTAGATCTTGGGCAGGGAACTATACTCAGGGTTGTATTGCTCGGAGTTGTGACGTTGGGAGTTGTGTTGGTGCGCGCGCGTGTTATTTGGTCGCTTTTATCTTTAGAAAAATTCTATGTCCCACCTACCCAGTCCCGCTAAAATTCTGGGGAAATCCCCTCTTCTCCCCCCTGGTTTAAGGGAGGTTAGGGGCAATCGAAGCTATTTGTTGCAAACAATGGGTGCAACTGTATTATTGTTTGCACTTTTAGTCGCGCCTGCGTCTGCCCATAAGGTGCAAATATCCGAAGATGTCGGCAGCACTCTGCACATCGAACCAAATGACAACCCCAAAGCTGGGGAACCATCACTTGCTTGGTTCGCACTCACCCGCAAAGGCGGTAAAGCTATTCCCTTACGAGAGTGTAATTGCAAGTTAGCAGTCTACTCGCAACCCCGCACTCCAGACGCCTCACCCGTGCTATCGCCACCGCTCAAAGCAATGTCAGCTGAAGGTTATCAAGGCATTCCGGGGGCGGATATTGTTTTTCCCAAGCCTGGGGCTTATCAGGTGCAACTGAGTGGAACAGCAGCATCAGGGGCAAATTTTAAACCATTTTCCCTGACTTACACGGTTACTGTGGCAGGTGGGAAGTCGGCGGGCGCAGCTAGAGAGGAGACGACGCAGACAACCCAGACAACTCAGAATGCTAGCGTATCATCGGAGCGGTGGCAAATACCTGTAATTGCTTTAGCAACGATTTTGGGAATTGGAATTGCTTGGGGCATTTCGCGGCGCTTAAAGTAGACTTAAAATGCTTAACAAAAATACTGCTTATCTAGGAATAAGGGTATTGGTAATTGTCACCCAACGTGAATTTACAAGCGCCGAACGCATTGCTTCCTCATCTGTAAAAGTTGAGTGCAATAAACGCCCCTCATAAGTAAGTGTCACCTTTGTTTGCTGAAACGGCCAAGGAGATACTGATATTTGATTAGGATTATTATCGATAGGTTTTAAAGTTAGCGTAGTTTCGCCTTGTGCTGTGGGGACATTATCAATATGCTGCTCGTTGTGAACTTTGTGACACACAGCAAGTGAGAGAGCATCCCACGTAGCAACTAAAGAACGATTGCGCTTTATAGCATCTGGCGTTGTATGCGGTTTATAGTATGAATCTTCTTGCAAATTCGCAATTAGCTTCTCTTGAAAAGTATATTCATCTTTTAGAAAATCCTGCACAACTTTGTTAGATTCTGGGTATTTCTCCCAACTCCTGAAACGCTCATATAATCCTGTACCGTGTAGCGATACTAACAAAGTTGCATATCTTCCTATGGGAAGCGTTAAATTTTTAGCATTCGACCATAGTTTTGTATGTACGGATGGAGCGACTTCCATAAACTTATGGGGGTAGCCAGTTTTTGCGTTCAATGTGGGTGACTGTTCCCAACTTAGCCAGCCGACATCATGTTGTTCTGCACCCAAGAGGACTTCTTCTGTGGGGGCAAAATATCCAAATTGTTCGTTACCCCAAGCCCGTGCTAGACACCCTGCTACCCAGGCGTGAGCGGGTTGAGTGATGCAGATTAGTCCCTCTGAGTCTAAGCGATGCAGCATACCGTCTTCCCCATGACTGGTGTATCTACCCCTACAATTATGATGAGCGATCGCCCTGGCAAAAGTCACTCCCAATTGCAGAAATTATGTCTAAGGTTGAGGTGCAATAACGCTCGTGCTGTTGGTCAAGCTATCCCAGACTATCCAGCCATAAGTTTTGTCTAAATCAACTGCGCTATTTGTCACCTTAAAATAAACTTTCTCTCCGCGCCTAACCTCAATTGCAAAATCAGCATTTTGGGCATACACCACTTTAAAACCTCTGTCTCTAAGACAGTAAATCGCCCAATTCTTTAGCGAGTTCTTTTGTGGATCGAATTGTAAAGGTGGTTTTTCGATCGCCTGCGAAATCACTTCATATAGCTGCACTTGTCACCCTCTACTTTGTCAGTTTTTTTACAAGTTGTTAACAAAGCTAATTATCTCTAAACTTAGTTTCAACCGCTGGTAGCCGTATTCAAATATTGTAGGCGATCGCGCTCCTCATATAAATCCTGCTCTAGCAATTAATTTGGCACCCGCTCTCAGCAATTTTAAAATAACTGCGTAGCCTATTAGCAGTTTGATTTCGCTTGGTGTCATTCAAGTCACCACACTTTAAACAAAGTCTACGATAAAAATAGTGTGGCTCAATTGATAAAGACTTACAAACAAAGCAACGTTATGGCTTATTGGTTGGTTCACTGTTGACTTCGCGAAAACCAAATTCGGAACATCTATGAGAGATTTACCTATTTTATCGAACTCGAAGCAGAAAAATCAGTGATAATAGAAGCGAGCCGATTTTTATCAATTTCAGCATGAGATAAAGTCTACGCTCGCTGCTGACTTCACCCCAGCTTGGCGCGGTCAAATCCTGGCATAGCATAATGATTACAGGTTGTTGAGAAACAAAAAAATTAACTTAAAAAATATGAACTCTATTGCAAATCAAGCGCGAGACGAAGAATATATAAAACTTGTTATAGATCCGATTTCTACTTGTAAAAAGTATATTCCCAAGTTTGGGGGTAGTGTAGGACTAAGCTTATCGGAGTTTCAAAGATTATACCAAGCAGATCCATTCTATTCATGGTTTGGCTTAGATTCTCCCCTAATGTTTACTGCTCATAAAGCTGCTGGCGGTATGACATCAGTGTACCGACAAGTTGGTATAGGTTGTCAAAGGCTTATTCAAAGGATTGTCATGGATAGCCTTGGTTTGACAGCAGCACAATCTGTATGGTCTTATGAAATTCAAAAAATAGCAGGAAAGACACAAACCCTCTCTCTCGACTGCTGCATACCCCTAGCTGACACGCAAAGCGATCGCCGCCCGATAGTTACCAATTGGCTGCAAGATGCCTGTCGAACGCTCAACATATCAGAAGATATGAGCCAATTTTTAAAAGGAGCTGTATTTGAAATCCGACAAGGCTATAAAAGCAAAGATTCAAAACGACAGAATGCCGATATTGCGAATGCTGCCGCAGCTTACTCAGAGGGATATTTACCAGTAATATTACTTCTTTCAAACCAGATGGATAGGAGCGTTGCTGACCGCTACAGAAGGGCGCGTTGGTTAATACTTTGGGGTACAAACATTGGTTTACACACAAACTCTACATACGAGTTTTGCCGCCAGGTGCTAGGGTACGACTTAGCAAATTTCTTCCAGCGACATTCCGTAAGGTTGAAACAAGAGGTAGAATCAGTCCTAACGGCTTTACTGCAATAAACGGCATGATTTCTCAAAGATCTGATCTGACTTTCAAACACAATATTAAGCAAGGGCGGCATGGTTGGTTACGCTTGACACCCGCTTATTCAGTCAAGGTAGTTCAAAACCTTCTCGAATATGTGGGCAAACCAGAACTTGTCCTCGATCCTTTTTCCGGTAGTGGAACAACAGGTTTAGTATGTGCTGAAAGAGGAATAAATTGCAATTTAATAGAAATTAATCCCTTTTTAGCGTGGCTAGCGCGAGCAAAATTACATCATTACACAACATCGGAATTAAACGCAGCAAAGGCAATAGCTTACGCTATAGCTCAACAAGCATCTCTAGAGCAACAACTTGATAATCTCTGGATTCCACCATTGAACTACATTGAACGGTGGTGGCCGAGAGAAAGGCTAAACATACTAGCAAATCTTTTTCATAACTTGCAAGTTCAGCGTCCGGATGTGGAAGACAGCTTGGCTATGAACATAGCTATGGTTGCTTTTTGCCGAACCATAATAGATTGGTCCAATGCTTCTTTTAACCATCAATCTATGTCTTTTAAGAAACAGCAAGAGATAATTTGTAATGTATCCGAAAGAGCTTTAATAATAAATAGTTTTGTTGATTATTGCATACAGCTTATCGATTCGGCCAAACAGGAAATTGATGGTACAACAACTGTCTGGAACAGTGATTCTCGTTGCATTCAAACAATAGAGGCTAGAAGTTATGATTGTGTTATTACCTCACCACCGTATCCAAATAGGATAAGTTATATACGTGAAGTAAGACCTTATATGTATTGGTTGGGGTTCCTCAAAAATGCGCGGGATGCAGGTGAGTTAGATTGGCAAGCAATTGGCGGAACTTGGGGTATAGCAACTAGCCGCCTAGCACAATGGGAACCCGGAAGCGTACAAATTGAACACCCAGGATTTAAAAATATCATTCAAGACATTCATCAGCGAAGTCCTATCCTCGGGAACTATGTTTATAAGTATTTTGTGGATATATCAATTCACTTGTACAGCCTAACCCATGTTCTTGTTAAAGGAGCAAAAATCTTTTATATCGTTGGCAACTCTAAGTTTTACGATACTCTCGTTCCCGTAGAAGAAATTTACATGAGCTTAATGAGGCAGTATGGGTTCAAGAATGTAAAAAGTGAATTACTGAGAAAAAGAAATTCAAAAAAAGAATTGTATGAATTCCTAGTGTCCGCTCAATGGTAAAATCTAAACTAATAATGCCCTAAAAACTTCACTCAAGTTGGGTTACGACAATATTTTGGTTAAACTAAGCAAGGTGGGCAAATTGATGACTGAGTTTAACCCCCAAATCCTATGCTGAACATTCCTCAACTCCTAGCACAAGAACTTTCTCTCAATGCGTCTCAAGTCAACAGCGCTCTCGAACTCTTCGCCGAGGGTGCGACTATTCCCTTCATCGCACGTTATCGTAAAGAGCGTACCGGATTGCTCGATGAAATCCAACTGCGCGACATCTCGGAACGATTTACCTATCTCACGGAACTAGAAGAACGAAAAGCCTCAATTTTGGATGCGATCGCTCGCGTGGGTAAACTCACCGACGAATTAAAATCCAAGATCGAATCCTGCTTGCAAAAAACCGAACTTGAAGATCTCTATCTTCCCTACAAAACCAAGCGCCGCACGCGAGCAACAATTGCTAGAGAAAAAGGCTTAGAACCTTTTGCCGAATTTATCAAATCTCTTAACAATCCCAGTGCAAAACCTGCATCTTTAGATGAAGAAGCAGCAAAATACATTTCCGAAGAAAAAGGAGTAAAAACTGTAGAAGAAGCTATCAAAGGTGCTTCAGATATTTTAGCAGAAGAAGTATCCGAAAAAGCAGAATTGCGTGCTTACCTGAGAGAATACTTGATGGATGAAGGCGTATTTTTATCGCGTATTAAAGAGAATCATCCAGAAGGAAGTACCAAGTTTGAGATGTACCGAAACTACCAAATTAAGGTAAAAAACATCCCACCGCATAATATGCTGGCGCTGTTGCGAGGGGAAGCGGAGGAAGTTTTGGACTTGGAGCTTTCTTTCGATGAAACAGCAGTAACTTCATACTTAGAATCGCAGGAAATTAAAACAAAAGGTACTGCGGTTAGGGAATTTTATCGCGGGATGCTCAAAGATGCATTCAACCGTTTGATGAAAACTTCCCTAATAAGTGAAGTGCGAAACGACAGGAAAGCTTATGCGGATGTCGAGTCGATTAAGACTTTTGAAAGCAATATGCGCGAACTGCTGCTATCTGCTCCGGCGGGAATGAAGCCGACAATAGCAATAGATCCAGGATTTAGGACTGGCTGTAAGGTTTCTGTACTTTCCGAGACGGGAAAGTTTTTGGAATATCAAACAATATTCCCACACCAAGCAGCCGCACAGCGATCGCAAGCCGCCAATACTCTCAAAAATCTAATTGAAAAGTACAATATCGAATTGATAGCGATTGGGAACGGTACAGCTTCCCGCGAGACAGATGAGTTTGTCTCTGAAGTTTTAAAGACGATGGATCGCCAGCCGATTAAAGTGATAGTGAACGAATCGGGTGCATCAATTTATTCTGCAAGTGATGTAGCGATCGCAGAATTTCCCGATCTTGATATTACCGTGCGCGGAGCTATCAGTATCGGTCGCCGCTTGCAAGACCCCTTGGCTGAACTTGTCAAAATAGATCCTAAGTCTATTGGCGTTGGACAATATCAGCACGATGTCGATCAAAAGTTGCTCAAGAAAAAGTTGGATGATACAGTAGAAAGCTGCGTGAACTATGTCGGCGTGGACTTAAATACGGCATCCAAAGAACTGCTAACTTTTGTATCTGGGATGACGCCAACCGTTGCTAAAAATATCATCACCTATCGCAACGAAAATGGCGCGTTTAAAAATCGCCGCGCACTATTAAAAGTGCCGAAATTAGGGCCAAAAGCATTTGAACAAGCGGCGGGATTTCTGCGAATTAGGGGTGGTAATAACCCGTTGGATAATACTGCCGTGCATCCTGAGAGTTACGGTGTTGTCGAGGCGATCGCTAAGGATTTAGATGTGTCTTTGGCGAATATTACTCAGATTGCAGAAAAACTCAAGTCAATAAACTTGAAAAAATACGTCACCGATACTGTAGGTTTGCCCACACTCCGCGATATTATCGCAGAATTGGAAAAGCCAGGAAGAGATCCAAGGGAACAGTTCAAGTATGCAACTTTCAAAGAGGGAATTAAGGAAATAAGCGATCTCAAAGTTGGCATGGAACTGGAAGGAAGCGTGACGAATGTGGCTAACTTTGGCGCGTTTGTCGATATCGGCGTGCATCAAGATGGCTTGGTGCATATTTCGCAGCTAGCCGACCGATTTATTGACGATCCAAAGCAGATTGTGAAAGTGGGACAGGTTGTTAAAGTGCGCGTGCTGGAGGTGAATGAAAAATTGAAGCGGATTAGTTTAACTATGCGATCGCATAGCGCTTCCCCAGTAGAATCGCAAAGCGGATCTAATGACAGGCGCAATGACAAAAATAATAGTAACCGTTCGCAGCCGAACTCGCCCACCCTTGCAGATTTGAAAGCGAAGTTCAACAAAAAGTAGCGATATTTATGAGTAAGTAATAAGTAGAGACGCAATTAATCGCGTCTCTACTTATTACTTCTGGCGCTACCGACTTAACACGCGCTGTCCCATAGCTTTAAAGTAGAGAAAAACTGGGAATTGATAAAATTCAACAACCAGCCAAAGTACCATAGCCAGATGCGACAAAAAGGCTAAAAATGCCCAAGCAAATGGCACCCAATCCAACGCACTGCCAGAATCAGCCGGAAAAATGTAAGCAGCCAGTCCAACTAAAGTAGGCGGGAGTGCTACAAAAGCCAAGGCTAGCAGCCAATACATCGGGCCAAATTCGACTCCTTCTTTGTGCGCTCCCGTCCACCTGCGACCATCCCAGCTCCATGTTAGAGGTTGAGAACTATCAGCCATCTTAAGCTGCTGTCGTTCGGGGGAAGCAGTGAAAATGTGGCGACAGAAGTTACAAGCTAAAGCATCCATCAAAGGGAGGGTTTCTATGTGACCGCAGCGACAGACTGGGCAGGGATAAACTCCTTGATAGTTGAAATCGCCTAATAAGTTGTTTGAACTATCCATATGCAGTTTGAATTATTTTGTATCCGTTGAGTTTAAGCCGCTTTGGCGATAAGCGATCGCTGCCGACCTTATTAAATATAAAAATTATTTGCCCGATTTGGCTAAGTCTTTAGAGCTAACATCTTCCCCGACCTCGCTTTTGGTCGGGGATTTTTGTTTATAGCAATGTGGTGTAACAGCCTAAGCGATCGCTCTCTCAAATCGCTTGTTCACTTCATTCCAATTAACCACATTCCACCAGGCTGTTAAATAATCGGCACGCTTGTTCTGGTATTTCAAATAGTAGGCGTGTTCCCATACATCGTTGCCCATAATTGGATACATTCCCTCCATCAAGGGGCTATCCTGATTCGCCGTACTAATAACTTGTAACTTGCCATCTTTGCCGCGAACCAACCAAGCCCAACCGCTGCCAAAACGCTTATTACCAGCTTCGTTAAATTGCTGTTTGAAAGCATCAAAACTACCGAAAGTTTTATTAATCGCTTCGGCAATTTTACCCGTTGGGTTTCCACCCGCATTCGGGGCCATAATTTTCCAGTACATCGTATGATTTACGTGAGCGCCGCCGTTGTTACGAACAGTTGTGCGAATATCTTCTGGCACGCTATTAAGATTGCGAATTAATTCTTCAGCGCTTTTGCCTTTAAGTTGTGGGTATTTATTCACCGCTTCATTCAGGTTTTTGATATAGGCAGCATGGTGTTTGTCATGGTGAAACCTCATCGTCGCTGCATCGATATGAGGTTCCAGAGCATTGTAGTCATAAGGTAAAGGTGGAAGGGTGAAACTATCTTTCGCTTCAGCCTGTTTATTAGCGCTTTCTTTGGTAGGTGCAGCTGCACAAGCAGTTGCGAAAGTTCCCAGCGCAGCCGTTCCAGTAGCGCCACCCAATAAAACCAGAAAATCGCGTCGATTAAGAGTCATAATTCAGTAAATTTTGATATATTTTTACCGCTTTTATCAAAATTTACAACAAAGTATGTGCTGACATAACTCTATCTCAAGGCTTGAACATGGAAAAAATTGGTACTCGATTGGCGGCGGCGGATCGTGGAGCAAGGACTTGAGGATGTTATATCATCAATGTTTTAGCATGCGCTAGCGAGCGCGGCTTTGGGCACATTCTCAGCCGTTAGAACCAGTATCGGGTTCAAACGGCAGAACTAGATGGCTGTAAGCAAGCTCCGTGCATTAAAACATCTTTCTTTTTTAACTTAAAAATTAGCCTGTAAACCGAGGCGAAAAGTTAAACCAGGCTGATAAATACGATTTGCTTTTTCGTAACTAACATCTGCCAAATTTTCTAGATAAACTAGCAAACCCAAGTTCCTACCTATAGGAATACGACCGCTCATATCCAAATTAACATAGGAAGGTGAAAAATCCCTTGGATTTTCGCCAGGATTATTAAAAATTGCTCTGCGTGCCCCACTGTAGTAATTAGCAAACAAATTAAGCTGCCACCCTCCTGAAGAATAGCCCACGCCTAGTTGTCCTACAGAATGTGGAATCAAACCTAACTGTAACCCCTTGTCCGAGCCTGTTTCAATCCGCGCATCTGTATAAGTGTAATTAACAAATGTTGAAAACTCAGGCGTTATTTGCCATTTAAGCGCAGCCTCTAAACCGTTTGTATTAACAAGGCCAATATTAGCCCATTTGCCTGCTACAACCCCCAAGCGATCGCTCAAACTACTGCCAAAGTAAGTAAACTGCCCCGTCAAACTTCTAGAAAAGTTAACATCAACTCCAGCAGTCCAAGAAGAGCCAGTTTCAGGGTTCAAATCGGGGTTAGGCAACCAGTTATGAACCGTGTCAAAAACATACAATTGATCTAAGCCTGGATTGCGCTGCGCCCCCGCCCAACTACCTCGAACAGCGATCGCTGGTGTAATTGCCCATCTTACACCTGCGCTGGGGTTTAAATAACTACCAAATTCGCTATCAAAATTCTGTCTTACTCCCAATTCTACTTGCAATGCCTTGGTAATATTCCAAGCGTTTAAAGCAAATAATGCTGCTTGAAACCTCTGCTGACTTTCAGTTTCATTGAATCTAATGGAACTAGGGTTTGTACTGCGGACATCGCCTGTTAGCTGGCTATTTTTTGCATCTAATCCCCACGTCAATTTATTATTGGGAGTCATCTGCCATTGATGTTCTACTCTAGCCGTAACTGCTTGTGAATCTAGCACGCCTGTCCGATAGAATCTTACTTGAGTCGGGCCATAAGTGCTGAAGTAATCGCCGTTGTAAGATAGTGTAGTTCTAAGGACAGAATCGTTACCTTGTCCGAGTAAAGTTTTCCAGGATAAACCAACATTTAATACATCGTGGTCTAGGCGGTCTCTTTGCAAAGGAAAGCCAAAATAAATCAGACCCTTGCGGCTGCTAATTTTGTATGCATCCAAACTGATAGTATTTCTCGGATTCACGTCAATCGCTAAACTACCAAAATAGTTGCTAGTCGCGGTATCTGCATTAAATAGAAAACCTTTTTCGTCGCGATTTGCTGCACCTTTAGGGACTTGATAACGGTTATCTGCTTTATAATCTTCATAGCCAACGTTAAACCTTAAATTTCCTGCCGAACCACCATAGCTAGCTCGATAGTTTGACTGGCCAAAAGAGCCATATTGCACCAAAGCATTGAGTTGGGGTGTTTGTTGACCCTGTTTGGTGATAATATTTACGACTCCCCCAAAGGCTTCTGAACCGTACAAAGTGGAACTTGTGCCGCTGGATAATTCCACTCGTTCAATCGACTCTACAGGAATGGTGTTGAGGTCAGTAGTGCCATGATATGTGTTGATATTATTGCCAATCGGTCTGCCGTTGAGCATGAATACAGACTGATTAGTAGATTGCCCTCGGTAGTAAGTACCTGTGTGAACATCTGCGCCAAAACCATGATCGTTGACAGCAAATCCTGGTAGACCTCTTAATACTTCTGCTGCACTATTAGAGCCTTGTTTTTGTATTTCTTCTTGAGGAATTGTATAGACGGGAGTTGATGTTTGAGGAAAATCTTGTCTATCTCCTATTACTACAACTTCTATCTCCTCATATTCGTCAGTATCAACCTTTGGTTGTTTAGATGGTTCCCTTTCTGAGACGCTGGGAGTTGTCGTAGCGGGTTGGTTTGTCGAGGGTATTTCTGTTGTGGAAGTTGTAGGTATTGCGGAGGGTTGGTTTGTCGGAGGTATTTCTGTTGTGGAAGTTGCAGGTGTTGCGGAGGGTTGGTTTGCTGGAGGTATTTCTCTTGTGGAAGTTGCAGGTGTTGCAGAGGGTTGGTTTATCGGAGGTATTTCTGTTATAGAAGTTGCAGTTGGTTGCGTGGTCTTACCAGCAGTTAAGCTAAAAACGAAACCGCGATCGCTCGTCACTGTCTGAACTTTTGGTACAGCCGAAGAACCCGCGATTGTCACCCTGATGGTATTAGCATAAATTTGGGTAACGGTGACAGAATTAATTCCTTTAGCTGGGTTGTCTTGCCGAAATGTCTTGCCCTTTGGCAAACGCAATTGAGTAGTAATTATGTCAGCAACAAAAGTGTCGCCATAGCTGAAGGTAAAAACTTCTGATAATTTGCCTTGGTTAGTTCCCAAGATAACTTCTATGCCGCTGGGCGTTGGTTTAATCCGAATATCGCGTACTTCAACAATATCTGCTCTAACTTGCTGTGCCACCAAGACCGATACAGCTCCTGCTAGGCAAAAGCTGTTAAATAATAGTTGTTGTCTCACAAAATCTCCTCACACCCAAAAAATAACAATTGCGTTAAACGAAAACGCATTTATTTCTACAATTGTTTAAATGGATAAATGCTTAATAAACAGCCAAATCAGTTGGCGATCGCAGCTGTTTAATCCCGTTGACTAAAGCTTCGTATTCCTCTGGCTTTTCTTGTTTTAGATAGAGCGCTGCCGCTTTCTGAAAATCCTCAATTACCTTTTGCTTGTCCCCCAACGTGTAATGGACAAGACATCGACAGTGATAGGAATCAGCATCTTCGGGATTAAGTTCAATTGCCCTACTAAGATCTTCTATCGCTCCCTGATAATCTTGCAGTTGAGATCGGACAAAACCGCGATTGTAATAAGCTAGACTAAGGCTAGGATTGAGTTGAATTGCCGATGTAAAGTCGGCGATCGCTCCGTGTCGATCTCCTATACCCGCACGAGCTAAACCCTGATTTGTATAAGCATCGGCATTTTTAGGATTAAGTTGAATTGCTGATGTTAAGTCCGCGATCGCTCCTTGGTAGTCTCCAGCCATCACCTTGTACGTGCCGCGCTTGAAAAAGTCCGCCTCGCTCACTTGGGTTGTCGCGGTGCTAGCTGCGGGTATGAAAGTTTCTAACGGATCGGCGATCGCTGTGTGGGGGAAACCCAGCAGTACAGCTACAAGGCTGAAAATGACGATAATTCGGCAAAAGCGACTCATAGCACAGACATCCTGCCAAACACTGATAACAGCCCTAATTTTCAGTTGAGCGGCTGCTTGCGTCAAAAGACAGGCTGTAAAACTTCACCCCATAGCGGTAATCTGCTATAAGAGAACGCATCAGAATAGATACAAGCTTTTATGGCTTTTCTTCCTAACTACCGTCCCAAACAGCTCTCCCTCGGCCCTTTGGAGGAAGAGATTTTGAATATTATTTGGGAATTAGGTTCTGCCACCGTCAAGGATGTCCACGAACGAATTTTGGCCGATCCAGACCGCGAGCTAGCCTATACTTCAGTAACAACAGTGCTGCGCCGCCTCACCGAGAAAGGTTGGCTGACTTGCGATAAACAAGAACGTACCTTTTCCTGGCGACCTTTGGTTTCACGCGGCGAGGCGCAAGCAATCAAAGCTCACGAGCAGTTACATAAATTTCTAGCAGTGGGCAACCCGGATGTAGTAGCAGCTTTTGCCGATAGCCTAGACAGCGCTAGCGTAGAGCAAATAGAAGCGATCGCTCTGCGTCTTCAAGCCGCACGCAAAGCGAGGGAGGAGAAGAAATAATGCATCTTTTTATGATTTTGGCAGCACTGGGTTTGGCTTGGTGCCTGCGACTAAGCTGGTCTTCGCCTGCTGGTAATTGGACGGAACGCTGGCAAAGAGCGTTAGGGTTATTTTTAGTCTCCCCGTTGCTAGCGCTCATGACAGCGATCGCTCTGCTGTGTATGGGAACTCAAGGACGCATGCTAGGGTTGCAAACGGGCTGGTTTAGCTACTTGCTTGCTTTAAGCTTTTTAGGCTATGCAGCAGTTTTATTCCTCAAACTAGCAACTCAGGGATGGCGTTCCATACAACAAACACGCACCTATCCCCAAATCGAACTTAACGGCAAAACTAGCCGCCTTCTCGATGGAAAAGTTCTCTTCAGCGCTCAAATTGGTTTTTGGAAACCTGAATTAGTCGTCAGCCAGGGATTATTGCAAAACCTCGATATAGCTCATCTTGAAGCAGTTCTCGCCCACGAACAAGGACATTACTATTACCGCGATACTTTCTGGTTTTTCTGGTTGGGGTGGGTGCGTCAGATAACAAGTTGGTTGCCAAATACAGAAGCTTTGTGGCAAGAACTTTTAATATTGCGAGAACTGCGTGCCGACAGATGGGCGGCGCAACAAGTAGATCCATTGTTGTTAGCAGAATCTCTGCTAATAGTAGTTAGCAGTCCGCAAGTAGAGTCTGAGATTTTCTGTGCAGCGTTCAGCGCCGTTGCTCAAAAAAATCGTTTAGAAGAACGAATTGAAGCGCTTTTATCCCAACCAGAGGAATCGCCATCACCAAGTTTGCTGTCTTGGAATTGGCTAATTTTGGGGTTATTGCCTTTGGTGACATTGCCGTTCCACAGTTGATTAATTCGCACCCGATGCAGAGAGTCTGTTAGAAGCTTTAGTTTATTTAGTAATAGCTGAAATCGTTTTAAACTCAGATATTGCATCATTATGAATTAGAGGCAGAGCCTCCCAACCCTCGTTCCCAGGCTGAGCCTGGGAACCAGATTTAGAGGGTCTGCCTCCCACTACCTGACTTTATCTATTAGCCGAGGGGTTAAAACTCCGGCGAGTTTAAGGGAAACGGCTAAATTTTGATTAATATTATTTGGTTTTAAGCTTGTTAATTTTAGTTTATAAAACTACCAGTAATAATGTTTTAAAATTTATCCCCGCCGCACAAGTCCGACAGGGAAAAATTTAAAATCAAAAACGGTATCGCCCTACTTAAGTGGCGGAATTCTTGCCAAAATGCCATTTTTCAGGGGTTGGGGACGCTGCGCCCAAGGAAGATAGCCATCCTCGCTAACGAGATATTGACTTGCACACTCAAGGACGGCGGCGGCACTTTCTAGGGCTGGTAAGTCGCCAAATAGATAAGTATATTTTCCAGGAGCGGCAAAGGAAATTGCACAAGAACGGCTGCAAGCACTCATGCAATCGACGGGCTGGAGGGGAAAGTTTGCTTGAAGTTCCCAGTCTTGGTGGAGTTCTTTGAGCTGTTCGAGTAGCTGCTGTCCGCCGCTTTTACCTTGGGGCTTTCCATCAATGCGAACAGTGGCACAAGTTGTGCAAACGAATAGAGTATGTTTAGTTTTCATTTTCGGTATTTGTGAGCATTACCGCACAACACAAATGCGCGGCTAGCTTTGGCGATCGCCTATGTGGTTCATGGTTCATATTTCAAGTCTTATCGCTATTACCCAATCAATAATGAACAATGAACCATAAACAATCAACCCACAAGTGAATTAGTTAGGAAAACTGCACCAATCGCGCCGATAGCAAAACCAGCCATTCGCAGCGGAGATAAGGGTTTTTGGGCAAATTTCTTACTGACGGTGTTGCCAATTTTTAAGGCAAGAAGCGAAATGCCATACTGAATTAAGGTGAAGCCTAGCAGGTAGGCAACTATGGGGGTCATTTCAGCACCGACGATTGACTCACCATAAGCGTAACCATGAAATAAACCTGCGATCGCTCCGAGCAGTGTCAGTACAATCGAGTTAGGTTTATTTGGCATCGCCAGCATCACACCAAAGGCAATTACTGAACTGGCAATAAGTATCTCTACTGCTGGTAAGTCAAATTTGAGTAAATGAATTCCAGTTCCTGCCATTGCTGCTAAGACAAACCCACCTGGGATAATTGCGCCCCGCGCTTGTCCAACCGCAAGTAAGCCAATAGCAACGATAAAAGCAAAATGATCCAAGCCAATTAGGGGATGGGCTAGCCCTGAGATAAATCCTTCAAAGAAGTTAGATGGCATATTGCCATCCATAGCATGGTGAGCGATCGCGCTGGGGGCGATACTCAAAAAGCCTATGCATATAAGTAATGCTACTATCAAGCGTCTGGTTTTATACATACTCTGTACCTCGCAGATGTATTGAACTACTGAACTTGCCCCGCCGACATTCTCACACACGCAGCACACAACTCGTCGCCTTATCATAGCTGCAAGACAGTGCCGGACTTGCACGGAACTTTCCTAACTCTCCTCTGGTGGCAGCCAGATAAAAGCGCTTCAAAATCTTATCACCCACTGTTAGCACCGACAACCACAAGAGCTATTTTCTGTCGATGCATAAATAAACCAAAATCAGATGATAAGCCAGGTTTCCTAATATTAAGAACCTTAATTTAAACGAATTTATCAGGCAGTATGACCTTAATTATTAGGGACTGGGGAACATATAGAGCATCGAAGCGATCGCCTGCCATCAACTTGTCAATTACAGGAAATCGTTATACGAACGGCGACACTCACCTCGTGGCGGAGAAGAGTTACCTCCTTTTTGACTGCACCTAGCGTGGTTTTGAGTTAACAACTGTGGTTGAGACGCATCAAATGAATAGGCGCTAGTAGCAGAAGGCTGAATTGTGTTTGAAACATGAACAGCGATCGTTGCTACTAGCGGACTGAAAACTAACACCGACTTGAAGAGCGACATATAGGGAACTCCGTAATCTTCATGCTGTCTTTTACGGAGAACCCAATACAAAATCGGGATACTTTACCCCAAATATCGCTTTTCAACATCTAAAAGCGCAGTTGGATAATGTGTAGCTATTATTAAAGCGTGATTGTGAGAGTAACAATTGTTAGAGATTAGCCTAACAGCGCCTCTCAGCCGCGCAATGCTCAATTCTGGGAAACTAAATTGTGGAGCGGTTTGAGACATAAAGATAGAGTTGTAGACGCGCATAGTGTAAGTCGGCATCAGCGTTGACACTTGCTGATACAAACTTGGTACTAGGTCATCCGGAAAAAACGAAAATAACCAGATAACCGATTCTTGTATAGACGCTATGCATTGCTTCTGAAGATAAAAAGAGAAATCCCGAAATATATAGTGGTTATCACTTTCATTCATACTCTCAAGCGTTAGGGGGATAAAGTTTTGCGCCCCTAAAAATGCGCTGAGAAGTGAAAATTGCTATAAATAAAGCTAATTATTGGAATTTGATAAAAAAACCGTCTTTCCTAGAAAAAACGGTTTTTTAGAAAATTAATTAAAATTTGGGAAACTACTAGCGCAGAATTTCTTCTAGCTGGTGTTGATTCCAAAGCGAACGGTATAAACCAGCTTGTTGCAGCAAACTGGCGTGAGTTCCAGTCTCTACAATTTCACCAGCATCCATTACAAAAATGCGGTCAGCAGTGGCGGCGGCAGATAATTGGTGAGAGATGAAAATAACAGTTTTTGCCTTATTGCCTGCTGAAAGATTTTTCAAAATTGCTGTGGCTGTTTGATTATCCACGCTAGATAGCGCATCGTCTAAAATCAAAATTGCAGCATCCATCAGCAGTGCCCTAGCGAGAGCAGTACGCTGGCGCTGTCCCCCAGAAAGCGTAATGCCCCGCTCTCCTACAACCGTGTCGTATTGCTGTGGAAAATTGAGTATTTCTTCGTGAATTTGCGCTTGTTTGGCGGCGGCTTCAATTTCTGGCTGTTGGCTTAAAGGATTGCCATAGCGGATGTTATTTTGGATGGTGGTGCTGAACAGAAAACTGTCTTGTGGAACGTAAGCGATCGCGCTCCGCAAATCCTCTAAGGCAATCTCTGTAATGTCATTACCATCTAAAAAGATACTACCTTTAGGAATATTTAACAGGCGCGGCAAGGCGTTTGCTAAAGTCGATTTACCAGAGCCAATTGGCCCCACTATCGCCACTGTTTCCCCTGCTTCGATTGTAAAATTAACATCCTTAAGAGCTGGAGTTAGCGACTTTTGACCGTCGCCTGTGGTGGGATAGGTAAAACTTAAGTGACGAGCCGTTAACTTACCTTTGACCTTTTCTGGAGGAAGGGCGATCGCATCTGGGGTGTCTTTAATCTTTGGTTCAACAGTTAAAATCGACTCAACACGATCTATACTTACCTCACCACGTTGGTAAGCAGTAATCGTAAAACCTAGTAACGCTGTCGGGAAAACTAGACGTTCCGAATAGAGAATCAGTGCCAGAAAATCGCCAATAGTAATTTCATTAGCAGCGATCGCACCAGCTCCTGCCCATAACAACACCAGCAAGCTGACATAGGCTAAACTTTCAACAATTGGAAACAGCGTATTCCGAGTTTTGGCGAGTTTAAGATTTGCCTGTAACAACTTGCGGTTAGAGTCACCGAAGGCGCGGCGTTCGTTTTCCTCCTGAGCATAGATCTTAATCAAGGCAATGCCGCTCATATCTTCCTGGATTAAGTCGCTCAGGCTGGAGAGTTCCTCTTGCACCTCCAGTTGCTCGACTCGCAGGCGATTGCTAAACAACTGCACGAAAATGAGCATTAACGGGTAAACCGCGATCGCTAGCAGGCTCAGCCGCACGTTAATTAACAGCATCACTGGCAACGTCAATCCGTAGGCAAAAACCGTATTCGCCAGACTCAACACGGCAAACCCCACCAGCCGCCGGATATTTTCCACATCGCTGGTGGCACGGCTAATTAAATCCCCCGCCTTATTGTTAGCAAAATACGCAGGCTCCAGACGCAGCAAATGCTCAAAAATCTTTTGCTTGAGGTCAAATTCTACCTGACGACCCGCCCCAAACAGCAAAATGCGCGACGCCATCCGGATTACCCACATTATCGACGTGAGAACCAGGATTATCAGCACGTAGCGCCATACTTGGTCGAACTGGAACGCTTTGCTGAGTTCCTCAATGCTATCCCGAATCAGCAAAGGGATGTAGACGCCCAGTGCATTTACCACAAACAAGGCGATGACGCCCAATGTTACTTCCCGCCAATGCGGACGCAGATAAGATGACAGTTTTTGCAGCCGCGAGTGAGCCATGTTGAAACGGTACTAAAGGTTAATTTGTGTTAATCAAAGTGTTGCCAAGAAACGCACCCTGGAATGAGGGCGTGTTGACTTAAAAAATATTTTTTAGATTCAAGTTTTTTGCGCGTAGATATTATTAGTGCAGCAGTAAACACATCCTCCTGGGTTATAGAGTTTAGAGTTTGTAGAAAGGGCGATTGTCTTACTTCATCGAGTTAAGGCAATAGTTTTTAGCTTTATCTCGTGCAATTCGCTATTAGCCAACCGATTGTAGACGAATTTGCCCGATTGCTGCTTCTATAACAGGATAGGTGTCAGCCAGCCGCGCAAAAAGTAATAAAGCGAGGCGTAATATTCGTCAAGAACCCGGCTTGTAAGGAAAAGGGCTTCTGCGGTAGGGATAAACTCAGCAATTTGCAAGCGTCTTCTAGGCGTCGTGCCCAGAAGAGATACAGAGATATTCGGCGAAGGGGAAAGAACCGTAAAGCCCTGGTTGATAAAAGTGAGGGCGGCGCGGCGACTGTGCAAGGGGGCGGAAAGGAGGAAAATGCGGCGCGAGTTTATATTTTCCTGCTTCAGAATATCTTCAACTGCGATCGCACTACTGCGGAGATCGATAGGGCTGGGTGCAAGCCTAATTTTATTAGGCGGAACGGAAGTTCTAGCTAGCAGCGTTTGGATGTCATTATTATTGCCGTTGGTTTTGTTGTTGCTAGCTGGATTGAGGTTAGCACTGGCAACACCAGTGACAATTAGTAGGGGGCGATTTCTTACAGATAACTGTTCCTGGTATAGCGCGATCGCATTAAGCAGGCGATCGCCAGTATCATCAAAAGGGAAATTCGCTTCGCTAGCGAGTGGCCCCAATATTACAATTGCCGTAACCGTTTTGAATCTTGTCCTTTCCCCTGGCGGACACTCACTTTGACAAACTTCCTGCCGTTGTTGCTCGATTTGCTGCACTTCCTTTTCTAATTGCCCCACAAGCTGATAGGCCAAAAATGGTGTGCTAGACACCAATAAAACAATTAGTGCAATCAAAACTTGCCACCCTCCAGGGCTTTTTATCCCTCCATTATCGATAGTTCGGGCTGCAAACAACAAAAGCAAAAGCGAAAACCCCAACGGCTTGAGGGGAAACGAGAAAACATTCCACAATGAGTAGACGACTGGATTGTAAGGTCGCAGAAACGCCGCCACCAACAAACCAAACACAATCAAGCCACCAATCCATGTGAAATATTGTCTGGGAATAAATTGCACCAGCACAAAATAGACAATAGTGCCAATTAGTAGCCAGAGCAGAACGCGGGTTAGGAGTAAAAACATGGTGGTTAGTGGTTAGCGATCCATAGTTCGTGGTTCACGGTTCATAGTTCTGGTTAAACGAACAACGAGCAATGAACTACGCTATTAACGGCGTTTTAATTCTGCCCGAATTGCCTGCGTCACCGTTTGAATCACTTGGACGCGGGCATACAGTTTGTCATTAGCAGGAATTATCGTCCAAGGAGCGGTATGGGTGTCAGTGCGTTGAATTGCTTGATTTACCGCTTCCTCGTATAAAGGCCACTTTTCTCGATTTCGCCAATCTTCATCCGTCAGTTTGTAATTTTTAAATGGGTCATTGTGCCTAGCTGTAAACCGTTTGAGCTGTTCTTCAGGACTGATGTGCAGCCAGAACTTAACCAAAACGTAGCCAGCACTGGTTAGTTGCGCTTCAAATTCGTTAATTTCCTGGTAGGCGCGATGCCATTCATTTTCTTCGGCAAAGCCCTCGACGCGCTCGACTAGCACTCGCCCGTACCAACTGCGGTCAAAAATGCCTATTGTTCCAGAAGAAGGCAACCGCCGCCAGAAGCGCCAGAGGTATTGATGGGATTTTTCTTCATCTGAGGGTGCGGCAAAGCTATTGACCACATAACTGCGAGGATCGAGGGCGTCGGTTAAGCGTTTGATGGCTCCACCTTTACCAGCTGCATCCCAGCCTTCAAAGAGAACCAAGACAGGTACGTGATGTTTGTCAATCTTCATTTGCAGCTTACGCAGAACGACTTGTTCGTTGCGTAGCTGCTTTTTGTACTCGTCAGCAGGCAAGCTTAAATTTAAATTGACTTTAGCTAATAAATTCGGTTCAGCCGAGTTGAGGTGTGGTTGGATTGCTGGGGGGGGAACGTGCATTGGTTGGCGGTCTAGTGCTTGCTGTAGCGTGGCGATAGTTTGGGTGAGAACCTTGACTCGCGCCCAGCGCTGACAATTGCCTTCGACTAAGGTCCAGGGAGCGTAGCTAGTGCTGGTGTGGACGAGCATTTCCTGGGCGATCGCGGCATACTTGTCGTAGTGTTTTTCTTGCTGCCAGTCTTCGGGACGGACGCGCCATGCTTGGAAGGGGTCATCGCCATATTCTTTGAGGCGGTGTTTTAATTCTTTGCGGCTAATATGAATCCAGAATTTAGCGATCGCGCTCCCATCATCCACCATCTGCCGTTCAAAGGCGTTAATTTGCGCCATCACCGTCGGTATTTCAGACTCCTGCACCCGTTCAAACAATCGGTCTTCTAAGACATGGGTGTACCAACTGTGATAGAAAAACCCCATGCTGCCCCGGACGGGGAGTTTTTGCCAGAACCGCCACAAAAATGGATATTGTTGCTCTTGTTCGCTGGGCGGCCAAATGGGATGAACCTTAAAGCCTCGCGGGTCCATGTAGTTGACCATTTTTTTGACTAGGGAACCCTTACCCGCTGCTGCCCAACCCTCTAATACCACAATCGTGGGTAATTTTTTTTCCCAGCAAGCCTTTTGGAGCGATCGCATCTCCCGCATCAGCGCTTCAATCTGGGACTTGTAGGTGCTTTTTTCGACAGAAAGATTCAAATCTAGATTATTTAGCATCAATTTAAGCAGTTTGAGTTCTAGCTTCGTTCCTCGGTTGTCCGAGTGCGGAACACATGGATGCGGTCGTCAGACTCACTATTTAGCCTACCGACAGCAAACGTAAGGACACTTACCCCCCTGCAAACAAGGTGGAGAGGCAATGTGTATATCTTTAGCCTTTGCCGATATTGTAGTTAATGTAAACGATGTACTTGGCTATAAAAAGCAGCTAGCAAATAGAATGGGCATTGGAGTGAACTGTAGCTTGTGTGCGGAGCAGTTTGGACAAAACCAGCTTGTCAAACAAAGAGTTCAATGGCGTAGAAGCCAAAATAAGTCGCTTAGAGTCAATTGTCGAACAAATCGGAGAGGCGGTACTAGCTACAACCGAGACAATCGACCGTCTTGCTGACCGAGTGGATGCCCTCACCATTCAAGTGCAAGAACAGGGGCATCAAGTTCAACAGCAGGGATACCAGTTATTTGCCTTAAGCGAGGCGGTGCAAACCCTAGCAGACGCCCAGAAGGATGCATTACAACAGACAGCCCAATTAACAGCTGCCTTGCAACGCCTCGTCGGTGATGTTGAACAAAGTTAGTAGCGCTAAAAGCGGATGTGCGAAGACCGCGCATCCCTTTCCAAGATTGATGCTTTTGAAGCCGCCTCCTTTTGGCTAGGCGTTTAATTCCGATCTCGTCCGGAAACAGCCAAGACCTCCTTGAACTGCTGTCAAGAGTGGAAAAATGCGATATTACAACCACAGTGCCAATTGAAGATTTTAGATTCCATCTTGCGATGAAAGCACTCATCCACCCATCTAAACTTCCAACCATTCCTCAAGCTACCAGGAGCTAGTTAATGCATTTTCTTCGACGGCATGCGATCGTTCTTCCCCTGTCTGCCGCTATCAGTTTCTTAATCGTTAGTTGCGGCGAAAGCAAAGTTTCCCAGTGTAAAAACATTATCAACGTAGCCAATCAAGCCGTCGAGGATTCCAAAACATTCACGAACGGCGGACAGAAGACCGACCCTAACACCATGCTCAAGGCAGCTGATGCTATGGATAAGGCAGCTAAAGATATGGAAACGGTCAAAGTACAGGACGAAAAGCTCAAAGAGCATCAAACTGGTTTTATCAAGATGTATCGAGATACAAGCCAAGCGATGCGGACATTTGTGGCAGCTTATCAGAAGAAAGACCGTCCTGCGACTGATACGGCGCTAAAAAGATTGCAACAAGCTACTAGCCCAGAAAAAACATTAGTGAGCCAGATTAATACTTACTGTGCTAGCAAATAAAAAGCTGGACGCGGGAGAGGGGGAGACGTAACTCAAAGCTAATTTTTTTGTTTTTAAGTTTCTCTTTCTTTCTCGTATTTTTACCAAAATTCGGTTTTGGTGTTATTTGTAAAAAGCAATTTGTAGCTATAAATTCTCAATATGTTTTTACTATAAAATTAGTGGTTGTGCGCTATAAAAAGGCTGTTAATTACCAAGGTAAAAGAGCGAAATATTAGTAATGAGAGGATGCTTCAATATTGAAGCATCCAACAAGCAAGACTCCACAAACCACATAAAATGAGCTTAATCCTCGCGGCAAATGGATACCTGCGATCGTTGGTGTGAGGGAATAGGGCTTTTACAGTGAAAGCGGCTGTAGCAATCGATTTAAAGAGCGATCGCAATATTACTAATTTCTCAAATCTGCGGCTGGTACGATTCGCCTAAAACTGTGGATACAGGGCCTACAGTACCTAAAGTTTTCCTCAACGCCTGATGGGTGGAATAGTGCTAATGGGGATGAACCATTAGAGGCGGTTGAGCATTTCTTGAAAAATATTTACGAATTACCAGGATCGCGCAGTTGGACTGCCAGAATTGTAGCTGTCACGCAGATGTGCGTTTCTAATACTCCTGTGGAGTCCTAACAACTATGTCTTTTAAAAGTCCTGACATACCTCCTTCCGCGAAAAGCGATCGCTCTGCAAAGTTTGCCATGCCAACTTCTAAGCAGCCAGCTTTTCTAGCTGGAGTAAGCTTATTGGCACTAATTGTTGGTTTGTTACTTATAAAAACCGTGTGGCGCACCATTCGGCCTGGGTATGTGGGAATTGTATTCGATAAAGCCTCCCATAAGGTAACAACCAACGCTTTAGAGCCTGGGTGGGCTTTTATTAACCCCCTATCCCAGGATATTCAAGAGTATCCCATCACCATTCAAACCTACTCTATGGTGCAAAAAGGTATTGAAGGCCAAGTTGACGGAGATGACTCGATAAAAGTGCAAAGCAGCGAAGGCCAACAGCTAAATCTAGACGTAGTAATTCAGTATCAGGTGCAACGGCAAGAAGCCAACCAGCTTTACCAAGATTGGGGAGGCGCACCCATTGAAACAGTCGAAGATAGGGTAGTGCGACAGTATACGCGGAGTCAAGTGCCCATCATAGTAGCTCAACATGGGTGGGAAGAAATCACCGCTAGCAAGCGCGGTCAGATTGCCACAGATATTTCTAATCAACTGCAAGAAGAATTTAAAAAGCGCCATCTAGAACTCATCTCTTTCGGAATTCGCGAAGTCCATCTGCCACCCGCTTTGCAAACAGCCCTAGATTCTAAAATTCAGGCACAACAGGCAGCAGAGCAACAAAGCTACGCTCTGAAACAAGCTCAAATCAAAGCCCAGCAAGCCAAAGTGGAAGCACAGGGAGAAGCCGAAGCCACCAAAGCGAGAGCGAGGGGACAAGCCGAAGCCAACCAACTGCTATCGCGTAGCATCACGCCCGATCTGATTCGTTACGAACAACTACAGAAGTGGGATGGTAAACTGCCCGTGTTCACCGGGGGGGGAGTTATTCCTATGATCGGTGCTGCCGATTTACTCATGGGGAACGCCCAACCCAAGCAAAGCAAACCTTAACGATTTTAAGATTTTGGCTCATTTATCAAAGCTATGGGGGTGGATTTTAGATTCAATCTAAAATCTAAAATCTAAAATCTAAAATCTAAAACATGAAATTCGCCCTCGTGCATGAATGGCTAACGCCAAAGGCCACTGGTGGTTCAGAACTTGTTGTGCGGGAAATTTTGAAGCATATTGATGCCGATCTTTATGCCCTGATTGACTTTGAATCCACAAATCCCGACAGCTACTTATTCAATCGCCCCATAGTTTCGACATTTCTGCAACATTTTCCTGGTTCCCGCAACGGGGTGCAAAAATATTTGCCTTTGTTGCCCATAGCGATCGAACAGCTGGACTTACGAGGATATGACGTAATTCTTAGTTCTTCCCACGCTGTAGCCAAGGGAGTTATTACTAGCCCACAACAACTGCACGTATGCTACTGTCACACGCCCATGCGCTACGCCTGGGATCTCACTTTTGATTACTTGGCAAGTAGCAAAGCCGGACGCGGGTTCCCCGGCATCCTGACGCGGTATCTGCTACATCAGATGCGCCAGTGGGATGTCCTGTCGGCCAATCGAGTTGATTACTTTGTTGCTAACTCCCAACACACCGCGAGACGCATCTGGCGCTGCTATCGGCGAGAAGCAGAAGTCATCTATCCGCCAGTGAATATCGAGCGGTTTGCCTTTGTGCCCCAAAAAGAAGATTTTTACCTAACCGTTTCCCGGCTCGTTAGTTACAAACAAGTATCTTTAATTGTTCAAGCTTTTAATCAGTTGGGGCGTAGTCTAGTGGTAATCGGTACTGGCCCGGAGCTAAAACTACTCCGTCAAATAGCCAAGCCGAACGTCCAAGTGCTGGGACCCCAACCAGATAGAGTGGTGGAGGAGTATATGTCCAAGGCGAAAGCGTTTGTATACGCAGCCTGTGAAGATTTTGGTATGGCTTTGGTGGAAGCCCAAGCCTGTGGAACGCCCGCGATCGCCTATGGCGCTGGTGGGGCACTAGAAACAGTCCGGGATATTCGCCAACACCCGGAGGCAGGAACTGGCTTATTTTTCGCCGTTCAGAGGCCAGAGGCTTTAATAGAAGCCGTAGAAACCTTTGAAGCGTCGTCAGGGTCTTTTAATCCCGAAATAGCCCGACTTAACGCCGCTCAGTTTGCGCCAGATATCTTTAAGAATCGCTACCTAGCATTCCTAGAGCGCTGTTATCAGGAATTTTATTCCGCTAAGAGCTTACCTAAAATCTAGATTGCTTGGTGGCGAATTCGCCATCTTCAGCGTCGTGTGGCTTTATGATCGGGACTGTGTGGTGTGAATTGAAGGAGTAAAATGACTGCCGATAGCCAACTCCTCTCCGGAAAGGTGTTAAGGGCATTCGTAAAGCGGGGGTTCCAACCCTTCGCTCCGCGAGGCAGAAACGGAGTTCTGCCGTCTTATAGTCTAGATGGATATTTCGTTAAGCGGCTGTTTGATGTCTTGTTTTCGTTATCAGTTCTGATTCTGTTTTCGCCGCTTTACCTGTTGCTGGCAATACTTATTGCCATCAGTTCATCAGGCCCCATTTTTTATGTTCAGGAGCGCGTGGGGCGTAATCATAAGCCTTTTGGCTGCATCAAATTTAGAACCATGTTCTCAAACGCAGATGACGTGTTGATGGAAATGATGGAAACATCACCTCATCTGCGTCAGGAATTTGAAGACAATTTCAAGCTCAAAGAAGATCCTCGGATTACTGCCATTGGCAAGTTTCTCCGGGTTACTAGCCTTGACGAATTTCCCCAGTTCTGGAACGTTTTGAAAGGTGATATGAGCGTTGTCGGCCCGCGCCCTTTAGTCCCCGAGGAATTACCAAAATACGGAAGTCACATTGACAAGGTTTTGACAATTAAGCCTGGAATCACGGGGCTGTGGCAAGTTTCCGGACGCAATGACATCCCCTATAATCGTCGCATCCAGATGGACGTATACTATGTCAACTTCCACAATTTCTGGCTGGATTTGTGGCTGGTTGTCAAAACAATTGGGGTGGTTCTCGCTCCTAAAAACAATGGTGCATACTAAGCGCTCTTTACGGAGATTAAACAGTTCTTTAACACTGGAAGGCAAATTATAGGTTAACGTAAAGAGTAATTCGCATTGGCCAACTCTTTGCGCTCTATTAGAGCGCGTTAATATTGTTGGCCAATGTTGTCCCCTGCCCATTTTGTTACAGGCTATCGGGAATATTCGACAATGACGCAACGGAAGCGAGCGCTAATCACTGGCATTACTGGTCAAGACGGTTCTTACTTAAGCGAGTTTTTGCTGTCTCAAGACTATGAAGTTCACGGTATCATCCGCCGGACTTCCACGTTCAATACAGACCGGATCGACCATATTTATATAGACCCGCACAACGAGGAAGCCCGATTATTTCTTCACTATGGTGACTTGACTGATGGCGTTACCCTGCGCCGTATCTTAGAGGAAGTTAAGCCAGTAGAAATTTACAACCTGGGCGCTCAATCCCACGTGCGCGTGAGCTTTGACTCGCCGGAATATACTGTTGATTCGGTTGGAATGGGTACGCTGAGGCTGCTAGAGGCTATCCGAGATTACCAGCAACGCACTGGCATTGAGGTGCGGTTCTACCAGGCGGGTTCTTCTGAGATGTATGGCAAGGTGCAGGAAGTTCCTCAGAAGGAGACAACACCTTTTTATCCGCGCAGTCCTTATGCTTGTGCCAAGCTTTACGCTCACTGGCAGACAGTGAATTATAGGGAATCATACGGCTTGTTCGCGTGTAACGGGATACTGTTCAACCACGAGTCGCCACGTAGGGGCGAAACCTTTGTTACGCGCAAAATTACTAGAGCGATCGCTCGCATCATAGCTGGAAAGCAGAAAAAACTCTATCTGGGTAATCTCGACTCCAAACGCGATTGGGGCTATGCCAAAGACTATGTAAGGGCAATGTGGCTAATGCTACAGCAAGACCAACCGGATGATTACGTGATTGCTACCGGGGAAACATACTCAATTCGCCAATTCCTCGATGTTGCCTTTGGTTACGTCAAGCTCGATTGGCACGACTATGTAGAGTTTGACGAACGCTATCTGCGCCCAGCAGAGGTAGAATTGCTAATCGGCGACCCCACTAAAGCAAAACAGAAGCTAGGATGGGAGCCTTCCGTAACATTTGAAGAATTAGTTGGTTTGATGGTGGAAGGTGATATGCAAGCTATAGGCTTGCCTATGCCCAACGGCAATCATTCCCAGAACGCTGAAAGTATGGCCACGATTCGCCAGAACGTGGGCAGTATGCACGACTAGAGAGTTAGGAGTTATGAGTTATGAGTTATGAGTTAATTCAAAACTCATAACTCATAATTTTTAGGAGATACCCTGAAGCTAGGCGAGAATGGCAATAGATATGGCAACTATAGATTTGAACGACAAAAGGATTCTAGTCACTGGTGGGGCTGGTTTTTTGGGACGTCAGGTGATAGACCAGCTGTGTAAAGCTGGGGCTGACCAGCAGAAGATAACAATACCGCGATCGCGCGAACACGATCTCCGTTCCCTAGAAGCTTGTCAGCGAGTCGTCCAACAGCAGGACATCATCATCCACCTAGCCGCCCACGTCGGCGGTATTGGTCTAAACCTGGTAAAACCCGCTGAGTTGTTCTACGACAACTTGATGATGGGCGCCCAGCTAATTCACGCTGCTTATGAAGCAGGCGTCCAAAAGTTTGTCATGGTTGGCACAATTTGCGCCTACCCTAAGTTCACCCCGGTGCCCTTTAAAGAAGACGACCTGTGGAACGGCTATCCGGAAGAAACCAATGCCCCTTATGGCGTTGCCAAGAAAGCCTTGCTTGTGCAACTCCAGTCTTATAGACAGCAATATGGGTTCAATGGCATCTACCTGTTGCCAGTAAACTTGTACGGGCCAGAAGATAATTTTGACCCTAAGAGTTCTCACGTAATTCCAGCGTTGATACGCAAAATACACGAGGCGCAGCAAAGGGGAGACAAGCAACTGCCAGTTTGGGGTGATGGTAGCCCTACCCGCGAGTTTCTCTACTCAACTGACGCCGCCTTGGGCATTGTCATGGGCACGCAGTTGTATGACGACGCTGAACCCGTTAACTTGGGCACAAATTATGAGATTTCCATCAAGGATTTGGTGGAACTCATCTGCGAACTGATGGATTATCAGGGCGAAATTGTCTGGGAAACGGATAAGCCGAACGGTCAGCCGCGTCGTTGCTTAGATACCGAACGCGCAAAGCAAGCTTTTGGCTTTACTGCTAAGGTAGGTTTCAAAGAAGGGCTGAAAAATACCATTGATTGGTATCGCCAACACGCAGAATAAATTGTAGGGCGGGCAATGCCCGCCCTGCCTAATTAAAGCATTAAATTAAAATTCGAGCCTTAAAGCGATCGGCTGTAATTTTTCTAGGGCGACTTATTGAAATGGGCCAAGCTGTTAAGCCGAACAGAAGCAGCAGCGATCGCGCTTGAGGTGGTGCTGGAGTTATGAATGGATAAAGCGGAATTAAGGCGATCGCTCCTCAAAAAACGCCAATCTATGTCAGTCGAAGAATGGAGAGAAAAGAGCGATCGCATCTGTTCGCACCTAGAAGCTTCGTCTCTGTTTGCTGGCGCTAAAACGGTTCTAGCTTATTTCAGTTTTCGACAAGAACCCGATATCAGTTCTTTGTTTGCTAGCGATCGCACTTGGGGATTTCCCCGCTGCGTTGGCGACTCGCTTGAGTGGCATATCTGCAAACCAGGCGATTCTTTACAAAATGGCCCTTATGGTATCCTTGAACCGCATCCGGAATCGCCCACCATCCCGCCAAGTGACGTAGATTTAATTCTCATCCCTGCTGTTGCTTGTGACTATCGCGGGTATAGATTGGGTTATGGCGGCGGTTATTATGACAGGTTGCTTACTTTACCAAATTGGGCAAACAAACCTACCTTGGGCATTGTATTTGAATTTGCTTTATTGCCCTATTTTCCTGTTGATTCATGGGATAAGCAACTACACGGCGTTTTTACCGAATTTGGGTTACGGATGGTGCGATGAAATTGCTTACTTCCAACCTCTTGAACCCCGCGCACGGGACGAACGTCCCATGCGCGTCAACCACTGTTTTTGGTTAGACAAATACAATTACTATATTATGATGGTATGTTGCATAAAGCAAGAGTTTTTACAAAAATAAATCTAGATTTTTACCGTAAAAATACAAGTTGGGGGATGGATTTATTACAAAGTAAAAACTGATAGAACTTAAAATTTTAGACACTGAGATTAGTAAAAAAAGACCTGCCTGAGCAAAATAAGATGATAATCAGCAAAACGACAAACCCAAAACGCCAAAACATAAATCAAAAGCTGTGGTGGAAAGGCGTTGGGATATATGGGACGCTATTAGCGATCGCGCTTTTGATGCTCTTTCCCCTACTCTGGCTGATCGGCACAGCATTTAAAGACAAAAGTGAAAACATCTTTCAGTTTCCACCCCAGCTAATACCAAGTCACCCCACATTCGAGAACTTTGTCACAGTTTGGCAAAACAATCCCTTTGCCACCTACCTCATTAACAGCACAATCGTCGCAGTATTAACCGTTGGCTTAAATTTACTGTTTTGCGCTTTAGCAGCCTACCCCTTAGCAAGGCTCGATTTTCGAGGTAGAGAAGTTATTTTTGCAGCCGTGGTCTCCACTATTATGATTCCCTTCCAGATAGTAATGATTCCCCTATACATTTTGACCGTACAAATGGGATTAAGGAATACATATCTGGGCGTTATTTTGCCTTCTTTAGCATCAGCATTTGGAATTTTCCTACTGCGGCAGGCATTTCAACAAGTCCCCAAAGAACTAGAAGAAGCAGCCCGCATGGATGGCTGTTCGGAGGTAGGCTTGTGGTGGCACATAATGATACCCGCAATTCGTCCAGCTTTAGTCACGCTGGCGATTTTTGTCTTTATTGGTTCTTGGAGTGACTTCCTCTGGCCGTTAATTGTCCTTGACAGACCAGAATATTACACCCTACCTTTGGGTGTCGCTACACTTGAAGGTGCATTTTCTCTCGATTGGCGATTAATTGCGGCGGGTTCTGTTATTTCTATTGCACCAGTGTTGCTAGTCTTTCTATTACTACAGCAGTACATCGTACCGACAGATGCGGGTAGCGGCGTCAAAGGTTAAAATTTGGCTTTATAGGCGATCAACTCTAAGCCTGAGACGAATACAGCGTTTCCCGTTGTTATGAGGTACAGTAGCAACAATTAGCAAACCAATTTCTTAAACGTTCAGGATGTCATTAAGTTGAATTAAAGTCTGGAGAATATGGGGATAAACAAATAACACTTGCGCCTACAGCTTCAATCATTGGCACAATTGATTGCTACTTTATGGGCTGGTAAATTATCCATTACTACTAACGATCCTGCCCATAATTGAGGACATAAAAACTGGTCAATAAATATGGCAAACGCCTTTCCATACTAATTGCGCCAATAGCTGTGATTTTTGCGGAGCGATAAAATGGTTTTAGTGCGCATACTCTTGTCCCCGCCTGTGAACCTGGCATGAGTTCTGGTCAACCCCAGTAGAATCCCGGTTTCATCCAAAAATACTAGGTTTTCAGGCTTGATATCTTTGATTTTTTCCCAATACTCCGCTCTTAATTTTTGGACTCTTTCTGTCGCGGCTTGGCTACTGTACCATGTTTTTTTTACGATTTAGTCCTAACACATTGCCGTCCGAGTTACCCAATTCCCGGTATTCTGTGTAAATAATTCACACAACTCCACCCTCGTAGCATCTGGATGCTCTGTCACCAGTGCTTTGACTTCTGGTTCCGGATTTGTCAGATGACTGAATTGCGGTTTTCCCATCTGTTTGGGCTGTAAATTTCCGTCGGGTTGTTGTTGTTTTAGCAGTTTTTGGCTCAGACTTTTACTGACACCAAAGCTGGTGGCTACTTTTCTAATTGACATCTTTTCTATCAAGTGTGCTGTCACTATTTTGGCTCGGAGATCCAGGGAATATGATTTCACTCTTCTTTAACTATCAAATGATAGTTAATTGTTATTTATTGTAATGCATAACAGCGGAAACGCTGTAATTCCTGGCTAATAGCTAAAGTCCTCTTCAGAGGACTATTTATAAGAAGTTGGTTTTTGTAGGGGCGAAGCATCCGGGCGGCAATCTTTCTAGGTTCACCAAAATTGAACAATCCGAATGCTTCGCCCTTACCCCCAGCGAGTGATGCAGTTGTGATTGGGTGCATCCCAGTTTTGCAAAAATACCTGGCGATTGAAAATCGCGGCTACGCAAACCAAGTCCGCCTGCGCGGACTCAATTCAGCCTGCCTCCGCAGGCTTTGTTTGTGTAGCCCCAGACTTCCAGTCTGTGGGCGATTTGCAAATACGGGATGCTCCCGTTGTGATTGGATAGATTGTTTATATAGATTTGGCATCAGTCGCATCATCCGCCTGCGATTCAAATCGCAGGCGGATGATGCGAAAGTCCTCTTCAGAGGACTATTTATCAGAGCATATTTTGGGTAAATAAACCGATGTTTTTTGCTTTTTTTATTCGGATTTATCCGACTTTAGCTATTAGCCTGGGAATTGATTCCCAGGCGGGTGATGTATTTTACGACGGGTTATGGATGCAGAGTTTATTATTTTGTAGGAATAATCAGCATCCAAACACCATCGGGAATGCCAATTTCTAACCCAATTGCGCTTTCTTGAATTGCTTTACCCATTTGATAGGAACCCAACAAGATATTTAACAGATGTTGGCGGATAACTGGAAAAGGTGCAAAGGAAGTTACCAAACGAATATTTTCCAGTTCCCATTTATCTTTATCGTTCACCCAACCGCCTAAACTGGATACGCTGTTGAAGCCACCCAAGGGTTTAATCATTGGCAAAAGATAATTTTTCGCACGCTTAAATTTCTTGGTGGGAATGTGCCATGTTAAGCGGGAATCAAGTACATCGATTTGACTGGGAGTTGGGGTTGGTAATTGTGGCGTTTTGATGGTGATGGAAGTTAATTGAAAATGTTGAATTAAAACATTTAATTCGGGGTTTTGGGATAAGATGCTGAGGATGATATCTTTGATTGGTTCGAGATTGTGAGACATGATTTAAGTTTCCTCGCTTGGGTTGGTTAACTTAAATTTATTAAGACATGGCTTTTTATGATTGCCTATCGATAAATGTAGATTGCTGTAGATGTAGATTTTTGTAGATTGAAGTAGAGAAAGGGCAAATTGGTAATGACATTTGCCATAGCTGCGCTTTAAGATAAAAGAAGTTAGGGGAGGATGAATTGGGGATGAATTTACCTAGATATGAAGATTACGAGGGAGAGTTCCTCGATGCGATGGCAACCCGTTTTGGCTTTACGGGTAAGAATAGCCTGATATTTGAGAAACGTTTTCTGGAAGACAATAGAGAAGTAACTCACGAAGGATTAGTTGCTAATTCTAAGTTTGCAGAAAAGTTGATTGAGGGAACCAAAAACGGTGATGCTGCTCGCATTTTTCGTCAGCAGTTGGCTGCAATTTGTGACAAACTGGAAGCGGCGGGGTGTCCTCCTCCTAGTAATGGCGATAGTCGTTGGGCAAATGCTAAATGCTGGCTGCGCGAGGTAGTATTTCCCCAATGGGCGAAAGAGCAAGGTTTAGTAACTCCTCCACCATTTACTATTGACAAAATTTGGCAACAACTGAAAACAAAGGCGATTGATTCTAACCTATTAGAGGTGGTGATAGGTAAAGAGTTGCGTGAATTGCCTACTTTGGGAAATAGGCGTAACAATTCCCGCAAATCTGTACCTCTGAATAGTGATATTAAATATCAGGTGAAGGTTGAACGCGAAGGATACTTAATATTATTGGAGAGGGAACCATCGGGCGTGGTTTGTTGTTTGTGTCCTTCGGAATATGCGCCTAATTCTCGTTGCGCTACTGGGGTAATGGTTTTGCCGCAATACCCCCCATCACCCTATTCAACTTTTGGATCGGATGAGGTGGGAAGAGAGCAAATTTTAGCTGTGATTACGCAGAAATTGCCGCCTATAGATTGGTTGAAAAAAAGTAAAGATGAGGCTTTGGAATTGGATCGAGATCATTTGTATGGACTGCTGGAATATGTGGAAGGGAATCGAGATTGTCAGGTTTTGTGGACGGAATATAGTGTGGTTTGAAAATGGGGGTTTTCAAACAATAATTTTGATGGAATATTGAGGTGACGGCAAAAATATCGGTTTTTGGCAAGAGTGCAAGATTCAAATTGGGAGGAAAACAATGGGATTAATTAATTGGTTGGGAAATTTGGCGACACAGGGACAAAAGTTTGCCGGGAAAATATCTTGGCGACAGCTAAACCTACAGGCGTTTACACTTTATCAGCAAGGTAAGTTCTATGAGGCAGCAGTAATTGCCGAACAAGCTTTAGATTTGGCATTCTCCCTTTACCAAGACGATCATCCTGATGTGGCAACCAGTTTGAGCAATTTGGCACTATTTTACAAATCCCAAGGCAAATTCAGCGAAGCGGAACCAAAATACCAAGAAGCACTGGCGATGAGACAACGCCTATTTGAGGGCGATCATCCTGATGTGGCAACCAGTTTGAACAATTTGGCAGGAATTTACGACTCCCAAGGCAAATTCAGCGAAGCTGAACTTCTGTTTCAACAAGCATTGGCGATGTGGCTGCGCCTGTTTCAGGGCGATCATCCTGATGTGGCAACCAGTTTGAACAATTTGGCAGCATTTTACGACTCCCAAGGCAAATTCAGCGAAGCGGAACCAAAATACCAAGAAGCACTGGCGATGTTGCAGCGCCTGTTTGAGGGCGATCATCCCAATGTGGCAACCAGTTTGAACAATCTGGCATCACTTTACCAATCCCAAGGGAGATACAGTGAAGCGGAACCAAAATACCAAGAAGCACTGGCGATGAGACAACGCCTATTTGAGGGCGATCATCCCAATGTGGCAACCAGTTTGAACAATCTGGCATCACTTTACCAATCCCAAGGGAGATACAGTGAAGCTGAACCCCTGTACCAACAAGCATTGGCGATGCTTCAGCGCCTGTTTAACGGCGATCATCCCGATGTGGCAACCAGTTTGAACAATTTGGCAGCATTTTACGAATCCCAAGGCAAATTCAGCGAAGCGGAACTTCTGTTTCAACAAGCACTGGCGATGCTTCAACGCCTATTTGAGGGCGATCATCCTGATGTGGCAACCAGTTTGAACAATTTAGCAGGAATTTACGACTCCCAAGGCAGATACACTGAAGCGGAACCCCTGTACCAACAAGCACTGGCGATGAGACAGTGCCTGTTTGAAGGCGATCATCCCGATGTGGCACAAAGTTTGAATAATTTGGCATCACTTTACGACTCCCAAGGCAGATACAGTAAAGCGGAACTTTTGTTCCAACAATCACTGGCGATGACACAGCGCCTATTTGAGGACGATCATCCCCAAGAGGCATCCATTTTGAACAATTTGGCAGGCTTATTAGCAGCTACCGATCGCCCTACGCAAGCGCTAGAACTGATACAGCAAGCAGCAGCAATGGAAGGGCGAATCATTCGCCGCCAGTTTGCTTACAGTTCCGAACGCGATCGCCTCACCTATCTTGATACGATCAGAACTACATTAGAAGGTTTACTCTCCCTCGTCTGGCGCTACCTTTCCGACTCCCCAGAAGCGGTGCAAATTGCCCTCGATGTAGTGCTGCAACGCAAGTCCCTCAGCGCTTCTGCGATCGCTGCTTTCAACTATGCTTTATATAGCGGACGCTATCCCCACTTGCAAGAAGAATTTACTCAACTGCGCCGCCTGCAAGCAGAACTCGTTCATCTTACCTTCGATCCACCCCTCCCCGATCCAAAAGTTCCCGTAGAAACATACCAATCTCTGCGAAAAGCGCAGCAAAAAAAGCTTGCCGAATTAGAAGCACAATGCCAACAATTAGAAAAGCAACTGGCATCCCAAGTCCCGGAAATTCAACTGCAAGAACAAGAATGCGATCGTCGCGCCGTCGCTTTGGAATTGCCGTCAGGTTCTACTTTAGTGGAATTTGTTCGCTTCAATCTATTTGATTTTACTGCCCCAGAAAAAACGCGATGGCAAACTGCCCAATATGTAGCGTTTATCTTACCTGCCCAACAACCAGATGCGGTGCAGATGATTAAATTAGGAAAAGCAGAACCAATTGATAAGTTAATTCGAGTTTTTCGAGAAGCATTTGTGAAATCTAGTAACTCGCTAGGCAATAGAAAAAAAACGAAAACTCCCGATGCAGATGTTGGGGAAAAACCGATTCAACAAATTTCCGATCCTAATGCAGATGTCGGGGAAAAACTGCGTCAACAAATATTCGATTCTATCCTTTCTGAATTAAGAACCCAGGTTTCGGAAGTTTCCAAACATTTCTTTATTGCACCCGATGGCAACTTAAACCTGCTACCGTTTCAGATATTACCGATGCCAGAAACGGACAAATTGCTCATGGATGAATACACTATTAGTTATCTGAGTGTCGGGCGAGATATCCTGCGGCGAAAAGTGGAAACAAACCGTCCTGTTTCTGATGCTTTGATTATCGCCAATCCAGATTTTAACTTATCCGTTAGTAGTAAGGACTTCAGTCATTCTTCTCCTCGTTCCCAGGTTCAACCTGGGAACGCATTCCGGGAGGTTCTACCTCCCCAATTATCAGCTTTAAGTTCTACTTTTGAAGCCGTACCGGAAACAGGTTTTTTAGGCGAAAGAGTTGCCGAAAAACTCGGCGTTAAACCCTATCTGCAACAGGAAGCTTTAGAACCTATTCTCACTAGCAGTAAATGTCCCCGCTTGTTGATGATTGCCACTCACGGTTACTTTGCCGAAGAAAATCAACCAGCTTATCTTAATTTAATTGCTCAACTCCTCAACTGTGCCGACGGTGAGGAACGAGAAATCTTACAAAAACACCCTCAATTGCTAGATGAAAAATTGCCGGAAATCATGGCAGATGTCACCACTTATCTAGCTGCCAACGATGACGAAAATAGCGCCAATTGGTTACGCAATTTCGCCAAGCAATTACCGGAAATCATCAATAAAATCAACCCGAATAATTCAGAAACACATCGCTTTACCACCACCCTAGTGGAAAACCCGATGATGCGTTCAGGGCTTGCCTTTGCGGGTGCCGAAACTTGGCTAAAAGGTGGCAAACTTCCGCCAGAAGCAGGCAAAGGTTTTCTGTTCGCCCAAGATATCATCAGTATCGACTTATGGGATAATGAGATCGCGATTTTAGTTGCCTGCGAAACTGCGATTGGTGATATCAAAAATGGTGAAGGCGTATTCGGTTTACGTCGCGCTTTTGCTGTCGCTGGAACGAAAACTTTGGTAATGAGTTTGTGGTCAGTTCCCGTCAAAGCAACCGTGCTACTAATGGAGCGATTTTTTGATAACTTGCAGGGCGGTTTAAGACGGGTTGATGCGTTACAAGAAGCGCAAAATTATATTCGCAGAATTACGATCGAAGAATTGCAACAATTTCCGCTCGGTTGTGAGGTAATCGATGAACTTTTGACATTAAAACTATTACCAAAAAATCAGCTATCTTGTCAAGAATTTAGACTGCTTGAACATCCATTTTTCTGGGGTGCTTGGGTTTGTCAGGGAGAGATAACAAATCAGGACTTACGCAGGCACACTACATATAGCGTGCCGAACAAGGGCGATCGCGTTTGATCTCATAAACAGCGATCGTCCGTACAGTTCAATAAATCACCAACTTTCCTGTTAAACAAATTAATCAATCTTATTCCGGGTATTACTCTGTGTTCTGTACCGCTATATTGACGGCGAACTAATTCGATTCTCTGACCGTATCTTTATTTTACCGCATAACAGCGGTTCCGACTAATTGCGGCGGGTTCTGTTATTTCTATTGCACCAGTGTTGCTAGTCTTTCTATTACTACAGCAGTACATCGTACCGACAGATGCGGGTAGCGGCGTCAAAGGTTAAAATTTTGCTTTATAGGCGATCAACTCTATGCCTGAGACTGATATTTCTAGCTTCTCCCATTTCTCAGCAGGCGGTTGTAGCTTGTTAAAAGCGGCTTGTGTAATTAAAACTTCTCCTCGTTGAGCCAAATCCTCACCCAGCTTCGAGGTTAAGTTTAACTCAGACCCGTATATATCCTCTTCTTCGACCATTAAAACTTCGCCATAGCCAATACCGATGCTGAGGTAGATGTCTTGCTCCTCTGGCAGCATGGTGTTTACAGCAGTTGTGCGTTTGAGCAAATCAAGTGCAGCGTCTACGGCGGGTGAAACATCAGGAAAAACAGCAAATATGTTGTCAGCTTCCTGTTTAATAATAGTACCGCCACATTCAGATATGGCGGGAGCGACAACGGCAGTCATCCGGTGGATCATAGCGAGAAAATGGATAATTCCATAACGGAGAGTCGTGCGCGAGAAGCCAGACATATCAAGCACCATGATGGCTTGGGTTTGGCTGAAAGTTTCCTGGATTTGTCGATCTATTTCTGAGTGGTTTTCGGGATGCTCGTTCCTTTGCTGAAGCAGACTGTTAAGGTAAGTTCGCGAGTTGTTGGTAGGATGCGCCATAGTATGTAGATCTTCTATTTGCAAGTCACTACTTTAGGATAAGCAATGCGTTGGTGATTGTACTGTTGCCATACTTGTACAAAAACTTCAGCAATAGTTGATAAGTCTTCTCGCGTTAGACCGCAATCTAGTAGTTGGTTGTCTTTCCAGCGGGCGCGGAGTATTTTATTAATGGTGGAGAGTGCTTGTTCGGGAGTAGCTTCCTTGAGCGATCGCAATGCTGCCTCACAAGCATCCGCCAGCATTACAACCCCAGTTTCTCGCGATTGAGGAATTGGCCCGTCGTAGCGGAACTCCTCCTGGCGCAGCTCTATAGTCGGGTCTTGCTGGGCTAGCTGTTGTGCTTGGTGATAGAAATAGGCAATCAATATCGTTCCCTGATGCTCTGGGATAAAAGCTCGAATTGCCTTGGGCAACCGATACTTGCGAGCCATCACCAGCCCTTCACTAACGTGCTTTTTGATAATCTCAGCACTCTTCCAAGGGTCATTAATCTCATCGTGCTTGTTCGGGCCACCCATCTGATTTTCAATAAATCCCAACGGGTCGTGCATTTTACCAATATCGTGGTATAGCGTACCTGCCCTAACAAGTTCCACATTGCAGCCCAACACGCGGGCGGCTGCTTCTGCAAGCGTAGCGACAAACAAAGTGTGCTGAAAAGTGCCGGGAGTTTCAGCAGCTAAACGTTTCAACAAGGGGCGGTTCGGGTTAGCCAATTCCGCTAAACGAATAGGCGTTACGAGGTCAAACAAGTGTTCTAGGTAAGGGCTAAGACCGAGGGCGACAATACTCCAAGCCAAACCAGAAAGACCGTATAAAGCGGCTTCTTGTAGCACCGTATACAACACTGCACCAGCAGATGCGCTGATAATAAGATTTGTAACTAAGAAAACGCCGCCCTGAGTTAAACCGACAGCGATGCCCAAGAGAGCGAGTTCTTCACGCGATCGCATTCTCGCAGACATCAAGCTAACCAAGGTAGCACCAGCAGCACCAGCAAGCAAATAATCCCAGCTGATTTCAAAGCCAATCGCTAATACCCCAGTCAGCAGCCCTACTACTGTCGCCCCTACAGGAAAACCGTAAAAGCTGCCTGCTAGCAGGCCAATTGCCGCCAAGTTAGTATAAAACACGCCCAAAGGCATTAGCAGGGGCGTACTCAAAGTTAGCAGCAACACCAAAAGTTGGTCGCGTTGGCGCAAGTGAGGGTTAAACCGTCGTTGCACGAAGCAGAAAACACCAACCCCGACGCACACCAAACTGCCAAACCCAACAATACCTCGCCAACTGATTCCCCTTTGGCTGAGTTTGAAATGTTCTAGGAGTATAAAATCTGCGCTGGTGATGATCTCACCTTCCCGGACGATCGGATCTCCTACCCGTATCGTCACCATTTCAGGCTTAACCGCTTGTGCTGCCTGTTCTGCGCGTCGTTTTGTTTGTTCTTTATCTTCGATTAAGTTGGGTTTTACGAGTTCTACCAACAGACTTGTTGCTATAGGTTCCGCATCCCTAGGAACCAAGGAACTTATATGAATTCTGACGGCTGGTTTTAAGATCTCAGGAGGCAATCCTGGGGGGATGCCTTGGCTAAGAATGCGAGTAGCCGCCTCGCGGACGCCCATTTGTGTAGAAATCCAGTCATTATTGGAGATATCTAGAAGCGAGGCGTCGAAGCGAGATTTTGATTTACCCTCTGCTTCAAGTGCGGCGCGGGCGATCGCGTAGCGTTGTCTGGCTGCTGTAATGCTGTCAATTAATTCTTGCCACTTTTGGGGAGAAGCCGTCTGACGGTAAGCTTTTAGTTCGGTAAGCGCTGGTGAGACAGATCCATTAAATACAGAGGAAATGCCAAGCAAGGAAGAATTAGTAAACAGGGATTCTTGATTTTGGTCGTTCGGAGGTTGCCCTTGTACGCCAGGAAGTGAGGTTGTTGGCGTCTCTTGCTTCTTGGGCGTTAGCTGTCCGTTCCTGGTGTTAGTTGCTGCTAACAGGGATAGCCACTCAGACTCAGAGGCGTTACGCAGATCGATCTGTGCCGCAGAAGACAACACTGTAGTGGGAACAACCGGAAAACCGCCAGCCATGTCGCGGATTTCGTCGCCATAACTGAGCGATCGCTCCACATCCTCGTACACTTGTTGAGTGACATCCTGATTCATCATCAAGACTGCTACAGCACCAGTTCGAGCGTCTTTCCTTTTTTCTTCAGTAGTTTTGAGATCCTCAACGCTGGCGTCCTTTGGTGCTTTGATGGTTTCAGGCGCAGTTTTCCCTACATCAAGCCTTGGTGGATTGTAAAAGCGATGCCCCATCGTACCTGTCAGGGACACCACTGCCAGCAGTAAAACAACTGGCGGACGCGAGGATCGGTGCTTGCTTGAGTTGGTCGGCGGGTTTGGCGTATAGTGCTGCCTAGCACGCGCTGGTAGATTGTCGTATACCCTGGATGGAAACAGCAAGCGAAGCGGCAGTTGGGGTAGCGATGCGGTAGCGCTTTTAGCGCTTTGTCGCCATTCCTCGAACTGCTGCGTCAATAAGTTCAGCATTTTCATTATCGAGTGGCTGCCGTTTCAGACGGCAGGAGCGATGGAAGCGAGAATCTTGCTGGCTGTAACTAGGCTTCTTATAATCAACGTCTCCTTAACGAACGGTAATTGCTTTCTGGACAATATATGGGGTTGCCGCACATGATTTAGGCAACGAGTCCAGATTTTACAGCGTCTACACCTTTGTCCGAAACACGAGAACTGAGTTGTAAAATTTTAACCTTTGTTCTCCGTGTTACTAAATCATCATCGGGGCTGAATTACGCGGGGAGCTGCAATAGCATAACTAGGATAAAATGCTTCAGATGTAGATGCGTCGCATACACCCGACCAAACGGCAAAGAGGCTGTCTGTAAGTTGAGGTGAAATGTATAATTGCTCTTGCGTATTGGCTGTAAGCCGCCATCCCAAGGGAATGCCAGCCGTACTGTTATATGCGCCAGACAGTGCGCCGACTAAGCCGCAGGTAATCTGAGGTAATGGTGCTGTACGGGCAGCCCTATTTATGCTGAGGCGGTAGTCTTCTGGAGTGCTTAGAAAGCAATAAAAGGCTAAGGCAATTGGGTAAGTTATTACAGATTGTTCCCGACGCAGAACGCTAAGAGCCATTTCCAAGCCAGCGCCTTGTTCTAATAATGCTTGCACTTGTTCAAGTAGCTGCACTAGAGGCGTATGGGAATCTTCCAGAAAGGCAATAGTTTTGGGAATCAGAGTTGCGGGGTTGAGTTTTTCTCGGAGGGATTGAGCGATCGCATAACCAATTGCTAGCGCTGCGTCACTTAGTTCGGCATCGTACTCCCAGAGGCTTGCAACTTGAAACAAGTTTTGCCGCAGTTTGGCTTTATATTCGTGAGAAAACAGCGCTAGGGGAAGCGTGGCAATAATCGATTCTGGGGTTGAAGCGATCGCTTCTCGTTCTGCTGCTTCCTTAGTGATGCGACGCCAGTCTTCTCGATCGAATCTGCCCAACTTAATCAAGCTCTGAACTCCTAGAACGGCAATTTTGCCCCAGATGGATGGCTGTTGATGCTGCCCTTGGCCACCCGACAAACTCGATCCTAGTGTTGCACCCAGCAAAGTGCCTTGAAACCGACTTAATAAAGAGTAGCGCATAATTACTTTACTATAATACAGCTTCAGAGCGATTGCAGGAGGGATCGCTTGGTACTACACGTAAATGCAATTAAATTCGTACTAGCTACTAGGCGGAAAGTGCTAACCGAAAGCCGATCGCTGCGTAACTCAGCCCCGGTTGTGCTTTGTCCACGACGATCAACGACACAGCTAAGGATATTTTATTCACGAACTATCCCATATCGTCCGGTAGGCACGATCTGGTGAAGGCGCGATCGCATATCATCGTTAGCAAATAGAATTGCATAATTGCCAGGGGGGATCGTTCCTACCTTTTGGCAAATTTTGCTATCAATAAGCTGCAATTAGTATTTTATTTTATCAAAGTTCAGCTTAATAGGAATAACCTTCTAGAGTGAGAAACGTTGCGATCGCATATATAAATCTACTGTAACAGGCGATCGCGCTACCCGCCGCCTAATAAGCTAAAAAATTATCCCCCTACAGTTAAATTAAGGCTCTAAAACACTAATTTTTTGGGCAAGGTGAAAGACTGAGAGATAGGAAGTTTCGAGACTAATTATTGAGTTCATCTCTAACGTTTCCCTTAAACCTTTAAACAAAGCATCTCTATTCTGCGTATTTAGCCTAATATATGGCGATAAAGTACTCAAAAGAGAAATATAACCATCAATGCTATAGGTCAATCTAGGCGTCAACTGTTCGGAGACTAAATTTTTAAATTTACCTGAATCGATAACAGCTTCTCCAAACTTTCTGAGATGGTCTTCGTGAGTCTTTCTCTCTTCATATCCTGTAATTGAAGGAGCGTGAGTTTGATAGACTTCATCCAACATTTGGTAAACTTCATAATCAGGTTGAGGTGGCGTATTCCACAGCAAAATAAGATAACCCTTGTCTTGTAGTGCAGCCGCAGCTTTTGGATGCCTAATCTCTGGCGGAACCCAGTGAAACGAAGTCGCTGCAAGAACGGCATTAAATTTCTCAGGCTGTAGATCCCACTCCTCAAATGTAGTATTTACAATCTCTACATCTGGATACGTCGCACAGTTTTGTCGCGCTAGTTGACAAGCTTGTTCGCTTGGCTCAAGGCATAGCATGGAAAAGCCCAATTGAGCAAACGCTGTTGTTGCAGTCCCAGGCCCGCATCCTATTTCAAGAATGTGCGCGGTTGAAGGAAGTTCGGCTAACTCTAGAACGCGATTAATTAGCTCTTTAGGATAGCGAGGTCTTGCGTTATTATAGGCATCTGCTACTGCGTTGTACAAACTTTTTCTTTGTTCTAAATTTTCCATAATTTGTTTTTCATCAATTAGTTTTTTACTAAAAAACCTATATCAATTGATTATAATTATCCTAAAAAAAGAAGCACCCCACCTTGTCTAGCAGGGTGGGGTACTTGTTTTCTAGAAAATTATTCCACTGTCACAGATTTGGCTAAATTTCTCGGTTGGTCAACATCCAAGCCGCGCCGCGCTGCAATGTGATAAGCCAACAACTGCAAAGGAATTACTGTCAGGATAGGCGATAGCAACTCTTCAACAGAGGGAACGGGGATGAGGTCGTCAAAAGTGTCCGCAGCTTCGCGATCGCTTAGTGGAGTAACTCCAATTAAACGAGCATCCCGCGCCTTAGCTTCCTGGGCATTAGATAGCACTTTTTCGTAAACGCTACCAGGCATGGCGATCGCTACTACGGGCACTTTAGCATCCAACAACGCAATTGGCCCGTGCTTCATCTCCCCAGCAGGATATCCCTCCGCATGAATATAGCTGATTTCTTTCAATTTCAGCGCCCCCTCCAATGCAATCGGGAAGTTAATTCCGCGTCCCAAAAAGATAAAATCTTTAGTTTCAGCGAAAGTGTGCGTCAGTTGTTCTATATATTTCTCCTGACTCTCCAAAATTATCTCAACCAATGCTGGTAACTGCCGCAAGCCTACCAACAGTTCCTCTAGCCGCGACGCCGACAGCATACTGCGCCGATAGGCTAAATCCAACGCTAAACAGTAAAACGCCATTAATTGGGCAACAAACGTTTTAGTCGCCGCTACACCAATTTCAATTCCAGCATGGGTTTCGATAATGTTAGGAACCAAATGAGCTAAGGAACTTTCCCGGCGATTGGTAATCCCCAACAGTCGCGGTTGATATTCCGCCGACTTACCATAGCGGCGGCGTTTTTCCATCTCCAGCGCCGCGAGGGTATCAGCCGTCTCCCCAGACTGCGTGACGCCAATGGTGAGCGTATTAGCCGTTAAAGGCGCTGGTGCATAGCGGAATTCGGAAGCATATTGCACCATAGTGGGAATCCCAGCTAGCTGTTCTAGCAAATATTTCCCCACTAACGCCGCGTGCCAACTTGTACCGCAGGCAAGAATCTGAACGTGTTCTAAATTCTCGTAGAGTGAATCGGGTAAATCTAGCTTAATTGGCGACTGGGAGGCTCCTGGGTTCCAATCAGAGTCAAAATAAGCTTCTAAACAAGCGCGTACTACCCCTGGTTGCTCGTAAATTTCCTTGAGCATGAAGTGCTTGAATCCTTGTTTTTCCACTAAAACAGGATTCCAGCTAAGAGTTCGGGGAGTTTTTTTAAGTCTGTCGCCAGCAAAGCTGTAAACTTCAACGCCAGTTGGTGTCAGCCGCGCCAGTTCCCCATTTTCTAGAGTGAGAACGGCGCGGGTGTAGGGAACGAGTGCGGGAGTATCCGAAGCGCAGAAAAACTCTCCTTGACCGAAACCGATTGTTAGGGGAGCTTGTTGCCGTGCAACGATGAGTTCATCAGGGTAGTCGGCAGAAATAACCGCGATCGCAAATGCCCCTTGCAGTTTATTCACAGCTTGTCGCACCGCCTCTAACAACCGAGAATCATGGTTCCCAGAAGCTGGGGGCGGAACTTGCTGCGCCATCAGGTCGGCGATTAGCTGCGGGATTCGCTCTGTTTCCGTACCAGCTTTATTCACCGCAGAGCGTACAGCCTCTATAAACGGAAACTGCTGACCGTTGGAAGCTGAAGCATGAACTTGCTGCGTCATCAGTTCAGTCACTAAGTTGGGAATCACCTCTGTGTCTGAATCAGATTTACCCACAGCTTGCTTAACCGCTTCTAAAAACGGAAACTGTTGAGTGTTAGAAGTTGAAGAATCAGCTTGCTGCGCCATCAGGTCGGCGATTAAGTGGGGAATCACCTCAGTATCGGTATCCGAACGAAACTCGTGTCCCCTCTGTTTGAGTTCTTCTCGTAACTCGCGATAGTTTTCAATAATCCCGTTTTGCACTACAGCTATGCGCCTTGCCGTATCCATGTGCGGATGGGCGTTGTATTCCTCTGGCTTGCCGTGCGTCGCCCAACGGGTGTGCCCGATGCCAACACACGCCGGGTTGACAACTGCCTCTAGTTTTTCGCGCAGGTTGTGGAGTTTGCCCTTGGCCCGGACGCAGTGGACTTCACCTTCCAAAACTGTGGCGATTCCAGCTGAATCATAGCCCCGGTACTCCAGTTTTTCCAATCCTGCGAGCAAAATTTCCGTCGCCGCTTGAGTGCCAATATAGCCTACTATTCCGCACATATATCAAAGCGCTCCTCTTTACCACACAATCTAAAAACTACAAGGGCTAAGGCAGAACCGTCAATAACATTTAACCCATTTACCCTTTTACAGCACTAAGACTCCACCTCCGCTAAAAAAAGAGGGAGCAACTTGCTCCCTCTGCTACTTGCACTTCGGTTTGATTAAAAGTGTTTTCAAGTCTGCTTATTAGTAAGCCAGACCCATGCTGCGAGTCGTTTCGCCTCCCAGGTAAACCCGGATGCTCAAAAAGTCGGTGGGACAAGCAGTTTCACACCGCTTGCAACCCACGCAGTCTTCTGTGCGAGGTGAAGAGGCAATTTGGCCGGCTTTACAGCCATCCCAAGGAACCATCTCCAGAACGTCCGTAGGACATGCCCGGACGCATTGGGTGCAGCCAATGCAGGTGTCGTAGATTTTGACGCTATGAGACATTGAATAACTGCTCCAAACGAGTGTTCTCTACTGTCGAGACTGACAAATCTTGGCTTAGTTTACCGTAGGCCTTGATTCCGCTTCTCCAAAAGGCTACAGAACTTCAAACTCCTTAATAACCGATCTTGCAAAATACGGTTAACGGACGGTTGGAAAGTACCCCGCCAATTGGCGGTTTGCCTCACTGACTATAGGTTTCAGCCAACGCATCATAGAGGAGTGGCAATTAAATATTTGTAAACAAAAGCAAAGCACTCTGAGGACATTTACTTATGGCTCTTATTCGCTGGCAACCCTTCCAAGAAACCACAACCCTACGTCGTCAAAGGGAGCGTATGTTCGAGGAAATGTCAACCGTCAATGGTGAGACTCAAGTGAACTGGAGACCTGCGATTGAACTGCAAGATACAGAAGAAAACGTGATTTTGCGGGCGCAAGTTCCTGGTGTAGAAGCTAAAAACTTGGATGTGCGGGTTACTAGGGAAGCTGTTGTAATTAGCGGCGAACACCGCTACGAGAAGAAGGAACAACAGCGCGGCTACTTCCGTTCTGAGTTCCGTTACGGGAATTTCCAGCGCGTGGTTCCCTTGCCAGTTTACGTTCAAAACGATCGCGTACAGGCTGAATTTAAGGATGGCATCCTGACCCTAACTCTGCCCAAGGTAACGGAAGTTCGCGATCGCGTCGTCAAGCTTAATCTAGCAGAGGATACCAACGCCGCTCCAGCGATCGCCGACGCACCTGCTGCTGAAGCTAACAACACCGAAGCAACCAAACCCGCTGAACTAGCTAGCGTTTGGGACTAATTCTCTCGGTTCTATATTATCTATAGAGGCTAGCGGCCTCTTAATCTAAACACCGCCGCTGAGTTGTCTTTATCTGATAACTCAGCGGCTATTTGTTTGTGGCTAGAAGTGCCCTTTGTAATGTTCCTTCCCCAGTTGGGAAAAGACCAATTCACTGGTTCGGTTTACCTCACTGACTCAACCGCATGAGTTTGGCATTATAAAAACGTGGAAGCTAAAAGCTTAACTACATTAATCAAATTTCAACCCAAGCATTTAGTCGCTACAAATTGGAGGTAACTAAGTTATGGCTGTTATTCGTTGGCAACCTTTCCAAGAAATTGAAACCATGCGTCTTCAAATGGATCAAATGTTTGATGAACTAGCAGGAAGCGAACGGCAGTCGGCAACTACCTGGAAGCCTGCAATTGAACTGCAAGACACTGATGAGAATCTGATTTTGCGGGCGGAAATTCCTGGCGTAGATGGCAAAGACATTGATGTTCACGTAACGAGGGAAGCTGTTGCTATTAGCGGCCAACATCGCTTTGAGAAGAAGGCTCAAGAAAAAGGCTTCTTCCGTTCCGAGTTCCGCTACGGTAACTTCCAGCGCGTCGTTTCTCTGCCCGTTGCAATTCAGAACGAGCAGGCAAAAGCTGATTTCCAGAATGGCATTTTGACGCTAACACTGCCTAAAGTTACCGAAGCGCGGCGTACTGTAGTTAAACTCAACTTAGGCGATAGCAGCCAGCCTGCTCCACAGTTGAACAGCCAGCCTGCTGCTGAACCTCAAAATGCTGCGTCAAACTAAGCGCGATCGCTACAACAATTTAAAGCTAATTTAAATTATTTCCTTTTCCCCAGTAGAGGCTACAGCTTCTTAATCTAAACAGCCCACCGCTGAGTTGTCAGATACTGACAATCAGCGGTTATTTTTTATGTAGCCAGTCAACAAAGCACCGAATTAAATAGCGATTATTAGTTGGGGAAAGCCAACTGCTTAAATTCGGTTTACCTCACTGGCTTAACCGAAATTACGAGACATTATATAAGAGTGGGAGCTAAAAGATGAGTCCCATTAAAAGACTTCAAACCAAACATTTAGTCGTTATAAATTAAAGGTAATTGAGTTATGGCTCTTATTCGTTGGCAACCCTTCCAAGAAATTGAAACTCTGCGCCGTCAAATGGATCGAATGTTCGATGAATTGGCCCGAAGCGATCGCGGCTTGGAAAATAGCTGGAAGCCTGCAATTGAACTGCAAGATACTGAGGAAAATCTAATTTTGCGGGCGGAAATTCCTGGTGTAGATGCCAAGGATATCGATGTTCGGGTAACGAGAGAAGCGATCGCTATTAGCGGCCAACATCGCTTCGAGAACAAGACCGAAGAAAAAGGCTTCTTCCGTTCCGAGTTCCGCTACGGTAGCTTCCAGCGCGTGATTCCTCTGCCCGTTGCAATTCAGAACGAGCAAGCCAAGGCTGACTTCAAAGATGGCATTTTGACACTGACTCTGCCCAAAGTAACCGAAGCGCGGCGTACAGTTGTCAGGCTCAACTTGGGAGAGAGCAACCAGCCTGCGGCTGATGTTCAGCAAGCAGCATCGAACTAAGCGATGCATAACGACAACGGCTAGGAACAATTAGGTTAGTCGGGTTTCCCTATTCAAGGCTACGGCTTGTTAATCTAAATATCCAACCGCTGAGTTTTTTGAAAAACTCAGTGGCTTTTTTTTGGGAGGGAAAGGGCGCTCGCGCTGCGGCTAATGCTTTCGTCAAAAGTAGGCGCGATTCCCCCTACACAAATATCTTTCAGGGGGTGACAACGAGGCTAAAGCGCTTGTTGGATAAGGGTTATAGCTCTCATGCCCCTTTGATAAAAAGGCTTTTTATTGCCAATGGAAGTGAGCATTGCCTCGACCCA